>NZ_JBQQOC010000011.1:0-102274 GCF_052264515.1 Candidatus Corynebacterium faecigallinarum | reverse complement strand
CCGTTACCGCATGATCGGATCGATGGGCGGGGTTGGTTCCAGCGGCGACAACGCCGCCATGGAATCCTTCTTCGCAATGCTTCAGAACAACGTTCTCGACCGCCGCTGCTGACCCACTCGTAGCCAGCTTCGGATCGCGATCGTGACCTGGAGTGAGCGGACCTACCACCGTCGACCCCGTCAGGCCCAGTTGGGCCGATTGACGCCAACTAACGCCAATTGACGCCGATCGAATTCGAGACCATCATGACCAACAACGTCGCTCTCGTGGCGTAACTACAACCTTTCACCTAAACCTATAGCAGACCCGGACCAGATATGCTTCCCTACCAGCTCATTCATCGAGAACTTTTATAAGTGCATCTTGGGCATCGCTGTAAAAGACGAACGAGACCTTTGTTGCTACCTCATCGCTGACGTCAAGAAGCTGGCGACGGGCCGACACTGGAAGCAAGAGAGCCGTAGCGCCCTTTTCCATTGCATGCTCGGCAAGCTGTGCAGCGTTAAGAACCGTCTCTACGCCACCGCCGAGCGACAGGTTGCCGACGGCGATCAGGCCACCACGGATAGATCGCTGGAGCATCGCCGAGGCCAGCGCGAGGAGGATCGGCAGTCCGATGCCAGCGCCGGTCTTGGCTGCGTCGAGCGCGCGTACCTGAGCAGTGAGGTTGTGCTCGCGCGGGTCGCGGTCGCCAACGAGTTGTCTCGCCTGGGCGATGAGGTTCTGATCTGCGACTTTGAAGCTTTCCCGGAGCGTGGCGGGTGCGGCCTGGTTGAGTAGCCCGCGTGCGCCAGAGCCGGGCGTGTCTGCTGCCTCGATTCGGTAGAGTCCCGGGCCGACGTCGCCGTCGCTCTCGGAGATTGCCCACACCTGGCCGGGGGGCAGCGGATCGAGGCCGATCGAGTCGGGGCTCGCGAGTTCGGGGGTCGAGACGAACTGCTCTACTCCCTCGCCGAGACGGTAGCCGAACTGGGTGTTACGGAACTCTGCTGCGCCGATGCGGCGTTGTTGTTCCTTGACGCGACGGCGGCACTCTAGGGCAATGCGCACTGCCCATTCGAGGTCCTCATCGGAGATCGTGGCTTCGGCGTCGGGATACAGGAGCTTGAGCAAGCCATCGACCGTCTTGTTGACGGCCGACAGGTCTCTGCCCGACAGGGCATCGGAGTAGTTGACCCGCCCCTGGATCGAGGTGAGGCGCGATTGATCACGAAGGCGCGACCAGCACTCGGAGAGGAAGTCACTCACGAGGCCAAAGTGGTGAGTGAAGTAGGTCGGGTTGAGCTTTGGAACGTCCCAGCCCGGTAGGTAGGCGTGGATGCGGTCCATGAACGCCGTGTCGTCGCGCATCTCCGGTGGCAACGGCGAGAGCAGGTGACCGATCCTCTGCTGGTGGGCGACATCGACATCGAAGTTCCCGACCAACGTGATCGAACCGTCGGCCCTAATGGACTCACGGCCGCGGGAGAACTCGCCCGACTCCATGTAACCCTTCATGATGTTGACGCCATCCTTCTGGTCGAAGGAGACGCCGGAGACTTCGTCGAAACAGACGACGTCGTACTGGGCGACGAGGCCGCGTTGTCCAGTGGCGTTGTTGACGAACATCCTGGCAACGGTGGCCTTGCCGCCGGAGATCAAGTGCGCGTAGGGCGAGACCTGTTGAAACAGGTGGGACTTGCCGGTGCCGCGAGGCCCTAGTTCAACCATGTTGAAGTTTCGCTGCACGAACGGGACCATGCGCAGCAACAGCACGTCTTGTTCACGCTCGGTGAGTTGCGAGGGTTCGAAGCCCACTGACCGTAGTAGGAGGTGCTTCCACTGCTCTGTAGTGAACCGTGAGCGGCCTTCGGCCAGACGCGAGAGCGAATCGCGGGTTGAGAGCTGGATGGGGCGAAGCGACCCCACAGCAAAGGGCTTGCCGTTGTTCTCGTCAGCGATCGCGGCGTCGTAGAACAGATCGACCTCAGCGTAGAAGCCACCGGTGAGTATGCGGTCGTGGTCACGGACAACGGCATCGTTGATGCGCACATCGCGGAGCCCGAGGCTCGGAAGCTCAGCGACATAAGCGTTCGACTTTGCATCGAGTCGAGCCTTGACGAGATCAATGAGCTTGACAGTCGTGCGCTCGCGCGCGCGCGACTTGAAGAGTTCCTCTTCACCTGCCCGCACTGTGCGGTCGGCGAGAAGCCGCCGGACGACCTGGAGCCCTTCTTCGATCTCCTCCGGGTCGGTTGTGGCGCAGTAGCGTCCGATGAGGAACTCTCCGACGTAGGTCGGGACGGGATACGCACCCTTGAATTGCTGGGCGAGATCCTTGCGAACGACGTACCCCTCGAAGGCTGACGCTGCGGTCGTGTCGATCTCGTCGAGCGTGATTGCCTCGGTCATTCGACGCCTCCTACCGTGGTTTGTGCTTGTGCCAGAACTCCACCGCTCGGGTCGAGAAGTACGACCCACGCGTTCGCCCCAGCGGGGACCTGTTCCTCATCGACGAGCACCTTGACCTCGCCCGGCTCGGTGGGCGACTTCGGGCCACCGACGGCGCTCGATGCGTCGGCGGGGCGAAGCCGAACTTCGGCGACCACTTCGGCCTCGGCAGGGCCGTAGTCGATGCGGCATCGCTGTCCTGTCCACCGAACAGCCTCAATCTGGACGGACGCAGCGACCGAATCGCCGCGTGTCACAGTGACGACGGGAACCACGCACTCCTGAAGGCTCAGCCCTCCGTGCTCGTACAGGCAGCCCGCCTCAAATGCAGCAGCTCCCGGTGCGCTGACCATGTCGACAGATGAGTCCCAAGTCCAGGGCAGGATCGGGAAGTCCGGGCGCGCCGCGGCGGCCTTCAACCGCGCCACACGCGGCTTGCGGGCAGCATCACCTTCCGTCACCTGTATCGGAAGGTTGACCTTCTGCGCTGCTTGACCGGGCAAGAGGAACCCGTGATCGGTGACCACGACAACCTTCCGCCACCCTGCGTCGAGCAGTGCACGAACACGCTCGGCGACGAGGTCGAGGTGGTGGTCGATGAGGTCCGCCATCTGGTACCCGTGCGAGTGGCCCAGCGAGTCGATCATGTTCGTCTGCGTCCAGGCGGTTCCGGACGGGTCGCCGACCTGAGCGGTGTCCCAGTCGAGGAACTGCACCCCCGCGCCAGTAAGCGCCGACCGCAGAACTGCACCTTTCACAGATCGTCCCTGATCATCGGCCGCGTCGAAGGCAGCGCCGCCAACGATGCTGATCTTGATCGGCGCCACCGCCGGCTGGCCGGTTGGTGTAACACTGGGGAAAGCCGCCTGGCGCGGCTCCACAACTACCGCGAGTCCTGACAGTCGGCGAACAACACGAGCGGCCAGGTCATAGCGCAGTGCATCGACATAGACAACGCACGTTCCGGCGGCTACGTCGAGACCTGTCTGGCCGCGGTAGGTGCCAACTGCGGCCTTCTGGAATGCTCGTGCCGACTGATCGACCCAGGGGTCGTAGATCGCGGCGAGCGCATGAGCGACGGCGGACCTATCCTGCGCGGTCCTGGCCGTTGCGATCGTCCGCAGTGCGAGGTCGTCAATCACGTGGCCCTCGTCGCTGTACCAGGCAACTTGACTCTGGAGGTCCGTCGCTGTGGAAGCGCTCCCGACACGGTCTGCCAGTTCCGCGAGATGACCGGCGGCCCTAGCAAGCGGTGCCTGGCCGAGAGCTGCCCAGACATTGTCTTCGCGCGCAATGTGAGCGGCAGCGAGCTCTTGGACGCGACCACGCGGGTCGGGATGAGTTCCCAATGCATCGAGCGCCGACCTAAGCGCGTCCTCCTGGTCGCGGTTCCACGAAGGCCACGAGTCAGGGTGCGCGTCGGTGTCTCCAAAGAGCGGCACCACAGAGGGCCGCGCCTGGTCGAGCAAGGCAGGAAGGTTTGGATAGCGGCTCGGGTTCTCCGCAAACCGTTGCCAGACAGCTCCCCATTCGCCCGCTCGGCCGCCAAGCTTGCTGGCTGCGGTGAGCGCGCCATCTTTCTCAGGGCCAAAGCCGTACACGGACTTGCAGGAGGCGACAAGGGCCTGCCACTGCGCACCTTCGAGCGAAGCCCTCACCTCGTCCGGCTCGTTCATCCATTCGAGGAGCGTGCGAACCGTGTCATCGAGCACGAGGTGGTGCAGACGAGTCGAATCGAGGCGTCCCATACGCTTGAGATCGTCGATGTCCTCGAAGAGGAACTTGTCCAGCACTTGAGCGAGGGCCGCCTTCGTCGCACTGTCGCTGGCGATGTCGAGCCCGGCCCCCTGCTTCGATGCAAGGAAAGAGTGCGGCGTCCAGGGCGTCTGGCCGTGGGCGGAGGGCCACCAGTTCGAGCGGATCGCAACCTCGGCCAGCGGCGCGAGCGAGTCGTCGAGCGCCGCTGCCTCCGCCACGGAGCCTCGACTGACACCAGGCAGGTATATCACCCACGGGCTGCGTTCGTCTGGTTCGGCAAGATGTGCTGGTAGTTCCGCTGACTCGGGCGAGGCAAGAACGGCCCGAAGCCAGAGCGCTGGACCTCGTGCAGCTGCGGGGTCGTATTCTCCGAGCACGAGGATGGGCACTGCCTCTTGGAGGCGACGTATCACAGGCTCCCATGCGCGCTCAGGGTCGGCCCACAGAACGGCCGCTGGGGCCGAGTTCGCCCCCGCGTTGAAGGCAGCAGCGTCACGGAGGGCTTTCGCGACGATGGCATGGACAAGCGTCATTTGGCGTCCCCCGCCTCGCGCCGGGCGGCACGGCGCTCCTCAAGTGTCGGGTGCAGATCGTTGTGCCGTTTCGACCCGTCGGGATTCGTCCCACGGTCCTTTCGCCAGTGCACGTTGACCTTCGTGCGTAGCACACCAGCAGTGATGAACGGCCGAATGTTGAGGCGGACGCCATCGTCAAGGTCCGGCTCCCAGCCGATCGGCTGCTCAGCCATCGACTTCCATCGCACGTAGACGTCGTACGGCGGAGCGCCTTCGAGGATCAGCTTGAGTTTGCGCTGAAGCTCTTCGGCAGCAGCCAATCGCGCATCAGCACCAGCGCGCTCTGCGCGAGCCTCGTGCTTCTGTCGATCGATCCAGGCACCGAGGGAGGTGAATATGAGCTTCTCAAGGGTCCGCCTGTCTAAACGGTGGTAATTGACAATCGCCGAGAACCCGTCCTTGCGGCCATCCCAGATGTGCCACAGGAACGGTCGGTTGCCGAAGACCTTGACGTGCTGCGTGAAGAACGTGTCTCGGAGCCAGTCCTCCAAGCGACCGTTCTTCCCGCCGGCATCGGTGACGAGCTTCCGCTCCAAGCCACTTGACCATTGGTCACCGTAGGCCGTCGCAAGCAGCCCGCGCAACCGTGTGGCGAGATCAGGCTCGTTTGGCAGTGGCTGTAGGGCAGCAACGCCATCGGTATCTGCAAGGCGGTCAAGCTCGTCGGCACCCTGCCGGGGCCATGTGTAGCCAAGTAGCCGTCCGATCGCCACTTGGAGGGGCAGCGTCGCGGCGACAACGTCGCCCGTGAATAGCCATTGAGTTGGGTTCGGCGAGTAGGGCTCTGGCAAAGGCCCTTCCTGTTCGGCCACCTTCGTCCAGTGTTCTCTCTCGAAAGGAACCTTCGCCAGAGTCGCGTTTGTGACTTTCAGGGATGTATCAATTTCGCGAACCGCCGCCGAATACTCCGGGGAAGACAGGAAGTACCATAGCGCTGGCACCAACGACTCGTCATAAGGGACGACCGGTGACGCATTAGTGTCGAACAATTCTCCGGTGTAGAGCGTCACAGGCAGATTCCCCATCTGACTGACCAGAACTCCGAGTTTTCCCCATGCTGCCTTGCCGACAATACGGGAGCTGCGGCTTTGAGCCATCGGACCTTGGCCCTCATCCCAAGCAACGACATAACTCCGTCCGGCATAGAACTCAGTCGCAGAAACTGAGGTCAAGAACGGGCACCAACGACGCCCACCGACTCCGCTGACTTCCCAGAAGTAACGGCGGAAACGGCCATCGTCCCCGGTCTTGATTCCTTGAAGACCCCGAGCCACGCCCGACAAGGGTGCCTGCGGTTTGGACGTGGTCAACGTGATCCGGTGGTCAGTGTTTGCCATCTGCTGCGCCCGCGTTGTGTCACTAAGTTGTGCCGCGATGAGGATTGCGGAAACCTCCGCAGGTGAGTTGCCGGCCGCGGCATCTAGCCCGGAGACCGCCTCCGTGCGCTGCCCCCCTTCGACCAGCAGATCCGTATGGAAGTCCCACATGGTTGCCGAGAACCCAGACACACCGAGGGCGGCAACGAATATTGGGCCGTCGAGGTTGAGTCTCGCCTTTCTGAACGCCGAGTAGTTGGTCTGATAGCGCCAACTCTGCGGAATCACGAACGCTCGAGTTGTTGCTCCGCTCCATCGGGAGAGCATCGAGTAGGCCAGGTTCCCTGCTGCGACCCGATCCGCACGCTGTGTGAAGTTCTGGACGACCTCAGCCTGCTTTCCAGAAGAAAGGAACGGCGGATTTGTGGCGACAAGTGTGTAGGACTCTGACAGAAGCCCAGCAGCGTGGATGATGTCATCCGCAGCGTATCCCAGGACCGTATTCCCTTGGGCCTCGCCCGCAAGGGCGCGCGAAAGAGCTCCCCGAACTGACTCCCA
Source organism: Candidatus Corynebacterium faecigallinarum (assembly GCF_052264515.1). Classification (NCBI taxonomy): domain Bacteria; kingdom Bacillati; phylum Actinomycetota; class Actinomycetes; order Mycobacteriales; family Corynebacteriaceae; genus Corynebacterium; species Candidatus Corynebacterium faecigallinarum. The sequence goes on along the minus strand of NZ_JBQQOC010000011.1, from coordinate 95,636 downwards.
ACTGGCACCAATACTGAGATCACGCCCAAATAGCACGTCTTCAGGACCGTCGATCCGTGGCTCGATGAGCGAGCCTAGAGAGTCCGCGTCTCTGAAAAGGGAATGCAGATTGCCGAGGACCTTCCGGAGTTCGCTGTCCTCACCCGCAAACGATTCCCAATCGCTCCGCGCCGAACGAACCGGCACACCCGAACAGGCGATCTGGGGAGCGGGTAACTCACGGAACCCACCCTGCTTCCAGGCTTCAAGGGCCACGTTGAAAGTGGCGATCTGAGTACAGCGCGGGTCGAGTTCGAGGCCGTGGAGATTGTCGCGGAGGACGGCATTCTGTGCCTCAGCCGGTGTGAGGCACTCTTCCTCGGCGCGCATGCGCCAGAGCATCCCGAACATTGCAACGAGGAAGTGGCCGGAGCCGCAGCAGGGGTCCATCACCGTCACATCGGCGACCCGGTCGGGCCATTCGTTGAACGAGCCCGCCGCAGGTGTGCCGTCCTCGGTACGACGGAGGTACTCCCAGCCTTCAAGGAGCGCGGACTCCGGGTGACGTGCAGCCCACCATGCCCCAAGTGAGTTCTCCAGCAGGAACCGCACCATGTAGTTCTCGGTGAACAGCTGTGTGACGGGCGAAAGGTCGGCCCCGCCGACCTTAGCGCCTGAGTCGTTGACGCGCTTCTTTTCGGCTGTCTGCCAGAACTGATACACCCATCCAAGCGCGTCCTCCGTCGTGAATACCTCGGCCGGAATCTCCAGTAGGAGCTGCTCCAGCGAGTTGCGATGTTCGGCTGCGAATCGCACCTGCACTGCGGGGTCGGTTAGGCGGAACACACCGGGCAGGATCTCCGATGCGAAGCGAGCGGCGACGGCCCACGCGTCGGATTCGTCAATGTCGGACGCGAGATCGCCGCAGTCCTCCAGAGACAGCGGAATGTCGCGGTACTCCGGGTGCCGCAGGAGGCCATTGACCTCAAGGAAGCGGGCAAACAGCAAACGATGCCACTGCTCGTAGGCCACGTCGTGGATCAAGTTGGTGAGCGGCGCAGCCGCACGTGCGGTGTCATCGCCTAGCTGCCGCGCCTTGTCGCGCAATGCGAGCCGGAGCTTGTTCTGGTCGTCGCTCAGGTACCCTGGACGGCTCGGTTCCCCCACCGCGAGTGCGCGCAGGGCATCCTCGGCCGCACGCTGCGCAGCCTCTCGGGCGCGTTGCGTCTGTGTGTCTAGGAAGCGACGTTGGTCGGAGTTCAGAACTGTGGTCGTTGTCGTCATTATCAACCCTTCACCACAACGGTATCGTTTCCGCTGCTCAGTGCATCGAGAAGCTGAGTGCGCAGGTTCTCGACATAACGCTCGATCTGGTCGGTGCTGCTGAGGCTCGCCGTCGACACCCTCACCGTTGTCGTCTTCGCAGAAGGCGCTGTGAGCTGAATGGCCGCCTCCAGAGCTCGAGAGGCCCGCTGTGGGATGGCATCGAATTCAGCGGTCCACCCCTGGAGAGGTCGGGCCTGCGCAGCCTCCAGGACAGTCGAAGGATCGGCAAGGTTTGGTTCGGGCTCGGCTTCGAGGTGGTGTTCCGCCAGAAGCACCGCCTGCTGCGCCTCGTTGAGACTCTTCCATGCGGGCTGCTGTTCGAGCGCTTCTACAGCCCTTTCCCGGGCGTCGCGCAGGGCTACTGCGGATTCGTGGATCGCATCACGAAGTGCGCTGGCCAAGTCTTTGACGATCGGGGCGACGGGGTCGGGGTCAGCGAGCAGGTCGCGGCCTGCGGCCAGTGCTTCAAGGCGGCCACGGGCGACCGACGCGCGCTCCAACCCCGCGGCAGACACAGCAAGCGAACGTGCCAGTTCGAGCGAAAGCGTCCGGCTCTTGCGCCGCCGTTCCAATACTGCGAGCCGGTCGTTGAAGCTCGTCAGGTCGATCTTTGCGTCTAGCAAGGCGTGCACACGATCGTTACCCACCATACTCACGATGACCTGGATGTTGCCGGGCACGGCAACGTCCGGGAGTGGCGCAGGCCCGCTCACATTCTTCGCGCGATCAACCAGCGACTTGACGGCCTGTTCGGCGGTCGAAACAAGTCCATCGTTGTCGGTTGGGAACCCGAGGTTGCCCAGCACCTGCCGTGCCTGGATTTTCTCGGGGGGTTTGAGGACCGTGACCTCGTGGCGGAGCTGAACCTTGCCTAGGCGGGTCTGCTTGAGCACGTCGGCCGTAGTCGCGTCACTGCCGTTGAGCATCGCTCGAATCACCCCAGTGTCGAGGAGCACCCCGAGGGAGGCCATGAGCGCCTCCCGAGGCCAGCCGAGAGGCTTCGAAGTAACGGCCTTCTCCACGTCGCTCGCAGACGTGCCAGCCGGGCCGATGTGGCGGAGAACCTCCTTGACGACTCTGTGCTGCTCGGGGTCAGCATCATGCTGGACGGCCTTCAGCGCATCCGGCGCCGATCCGCTCTTCACCCGAGCGATGACTTGCGGCCACCGGTTGTCGTCAGCCTCAGCGAACCGCGGGAACAGGCGGGTCGCGGCATCCTGCGCGCCTGCCTCGATGCGCTCACGAAGAGAAAGCCCGTCCGGTGCCGTTCCACCACCGAGGAGCACGTTTGCCTTAGAGATTACGTCGCGGACGTAAGCGCTCATCTGGTCCGTCGCACGGTTGAGACGGGTCTGCATCGCACTTCTGGCCTGCTTGCCTTCCTCGTCCTGCGGAATGCCCTGCTGGTCGATCACCCGCTGCGCGGCGATCTTGTTGCGGACCGCTGCCGCAAACGCCGAGGCTTGAAGGCGGGGAAGATGGACGAGAACGATCGGCGAGTCGACACCGAGGCTGCGGGCAGACTCGTCGAACTGCTTCGCAGTGATCCCCTCATCCCACTCTGAGCGGAGCCACACAGAGATCGCCTCGGAGTCCTGTGGGAGCGAGGCGTCGGAATGCAGTGCAAGCTTGCGCGACACCTTGGCGCGGCCCTGCTGGATGGAGGCTGGTAACGACCGCCCAATCTCCGCGAGCAGCAATGAGTCGCGCTCGGTACTCACCTCACTGTCGGTCACCTGCGCGTGGTGCCTACGAAACGCCTCGTCCCACTCTCGGCCTGCCTTGGTCTGAAGACGGAACTCCTCTCCGTCCTGCTGGAGAACGCCCTCCTCGGCGAGTGCTTCCAGTACGACAGGCACCTGCTGCCGAAGCCGGTCGCCATCATTGGCAAGATCCTCGACGAGCAGGTCGACAAGATGGTCCGCCGTCGCACGCACGCCGATGTCGCCGTGGCCCGACGTCGGAAGCAGGCCGATGAGGTGGATGAGACCGAGGACGCGCCCGCGCAGGGCGTCCTTCTGCCCCTGCTCGTGGATCAGGGTCTGTGTCTCCTTGAGAAGCAGCCCCGCGCCGTTCAGGTCTTCGTTCTTCTGGGCGTACAGGAAATCGGCACCGACCACGGTGCCCACCAACTCAGGTGCAACCTTCCGGTTTGCCTCGTGCACGATGCGGAGCTGGGAGCGCAATTGGCCGGCGCGGCCGGCGTCTGCCTGTCGGAGCACACTCTCCCAGAACCGACGGCGCACCGGGAGCAGTGGGTAATCCTCAACGAGATCCGAGTCATCAGTCGCAGTGTGCTGAATCTGGCTCCCGCTGAGCTGCCGGGAGATCTGCCCGGCGACCGACGCCAACGCGCTGTCGAGGCCGGGCTTCTTCGCGGGTTCTTTGCTCAGAAGCACTCGACGAACGACGGCGTCGACGTCCTGGTTCTTGAGCACGACCTTGACGGTGAAGCGGTCCTGGATCTTCTGAAGCGTCGAATCGGCCATCAGCTCCTGCTGGCCGGTTGCGACGAACAGCACCCGGCCGTCAAGCTCGCGCGACACCGACTCGACGAGGTTCTGCACCTCCATCGCTCGGCCGCCGTCGCTGCTGATGTACTGCTGTACCTCATCGAGGACGATCAGCGACGGCGGGATCTGTCCACCGCCGACGTACTCAAGGATCTTCTTGAGCAAGGCGATGGTCTCGTCCGTGGAGAACGAGCGCGTGTCCGGCGGGAACTGGCTGCGCAGCGCCTCGCGCACATCCCTGGCGGATGCGGCGAACTCCGGGTCGGAGGCGAGAATCGCGTTCGCGAGCAGTTTGCTGAGGTTGTACTCGCTCAACTCCTCGATGAGGTCACCGCCGCTGGCTGTGACGTGATCGCGGACTGAGTCGAGGTGCCCGTTGCCCGCGAGCCACAGTGCCACCTGGGCGGGCGCAACACGTGTAGGCAGTCCAGCGGCCCCGAGGACGATAGAGAGGAACACCGAGTTGAGGGTGTCGCCGCTGCGGTCAAGCGCTCCTGCGGCGGCCCATGGCGCTGCCCCATCACGACGGCCGAGCGTCGTCAGTTCGGTCAACTGGTCCTGGATGGACTGCGGAATGTTGGTCAAGCCCCGCGCGGTCGCGCCGTTCGGTAACTTTGTGTCGGCCCACAGGTGCTGGAGCACCCGGACGAGGTGGGACTTACCGCTGCCGTAGAAGCCCGAGACCCACACGGCAGGTTGCGTCGTCCGGTTCCGGTGGCCGGTGTAGGAGTCGAGGATGCGCTGGAGGCCGTGTTCGTACTCGCCCTCGCAAACGAAACTCTCCAACTCGTACTTGAGGACGTCCCACTGGTTGGAGTCCTCGGGCCGGTCGACGTTGGTGACACCGTCATTCGGGATCTCGAAGCTCAGTGGAGGTCGGACGAAGAGGTTGTTGTTGGTAGTCACGCGACGTCCTTCTGTGGATCGATGACACGCGCACGGTAGTTGAACCCATCGCGAGTGTCGAGTAGACGAAATGAATGAGTTTCCGAGTCGTGGAGTCCGGGGAAGAGCACAAGGAGTCTGCCCGTCACAGCGGAGTCGACGGAATTGATCACGCTCGACGCTCGCAGGAAAGGGAAGATTGAGCCGATGCCGACGAGAGTCACGACGACGTTTGCTGGAGCCGCTTCGAGGGCTTCTCGAATGCGGGTGACCAGCGTGGTCTCGAACTGGTCGAGAATCGACTGCGTGAGGTCGCTAGGATCCTCGTAGAACGCCTCGGCATGGCGGTGCGACGACAGCCAGCACCCGAAGTCGTCGGTGACGTCGATAATTACCCAGCCCCGACCCGCCTGAGTGGTGGCCAACTCCATGCTGGGCAGCGCGTGGCGCATTTGGCGTTCGAGGTCCGGCGGGTAGACGAGCATCCAGACCCGCTCGCCACCCGAGAGGTTATCCTTCCAGGTCAGGGACAACTCGGTCTTGTAAGCGTCGACAAGATCGGATACGCGGCTCATGCGTCACCTCCGAGAGCCGGGAAGGACACGTCGACCACGTTTCCCGCGACGAGCAAGTCCAGAAGCCCCTGGGTGTGAGCTTCGCGTAGTGCCTCCAGGGCGCGTCCGGGAGCGATACCGAGGATCTTCGACCACGGGTTATCGAGGACGCCGAGTCCACGTCCCCCGGCGAGGTGACCGAGAAAGGCCGCATAGGCGATGGCTGCCGGGTGGACCTCCACCTCGGTGCGCACCTTCTTGGCGCGACCCGTGAGGTGGCCGGTCTGGGTCCAGCACGCTCCCGTATTGCGGCCGGTCTTGCCGAGCGTCGACTCCGACATCTCGTTGCCAAACTGCGCCGCGACGGCGGCGGTAAAGTCCGCCGACGTCACGCTCGATCCCGCCGGGAGATCAGCGATCGCCGCAAACGATGCGCGGAGCACCTCATCGCGGGTGAAGGCCAACAGTCCCGCAAGGAGCGGACGTGACAAAGGGTCGATGTCCCAGAAATGCCGCAACGCTGTAAACTCCGGGCGTACAGGGTCTAGCAGATACAGCTCGCGCAGGTGACGGAACGAACGCTGCCGACCGGCCTGCGTCGGACGGCCTAGGACGTTGCCTTCGACCACTGCTTGGCGATACTGCTCGGCAGGCGCATTGGATGGCACCTCACGGAGAAGCTCCACCAGGTGAGGAATGCCAATCGTATGGCTGGCAGTCGTCCGCAACGTTCCGAGCACGAAGTCACTCTCAGTAATATGAGATCCTTCCATCGCCTAACTCTTCTCCATTCTTAGCATCATCATTGCACCCGCTACACACCATACCGGGCCTGTTGCCAACCTGATGGCCGGATACACCGAGCGGGTGTGAAGCCGTGTCGGCGGGGCTACCACACCACTAAATGGCAAGCCTTTCAGAAGTTGAAGGAACCTGCAGAGCGAGGATCAACCTCGCGAACTGAACACCCGAGCATTCCAAGATCCGTGGTCAGCCTACCACTGCACTCTACGCCGCTGACTCAATCTGTTGGACTGCCGAACTCGGCTTGGGCATCGACAACGTTGCCACGCTAGAGATGCCACGGCACACCTGAAGCACGCCGGGGTTTGTAGAGGAGCACTTGTCTGTTGATCAGGCCGCGACAGCCTGCTTGTCGAGCAGCTGACGATGAGCCTGAACCGGCGGCACGTAGCCGACCGCTGAATGCAGTCGCCGAGTGTTGTACCACCCGACCCACTTCGATGTCTCCACGATGACGTCCGTCAACGCCGGCCATGTTCGCCGGTCGATCAGCTCAGCCTTGAACACCGAGTTCAGTGCCTCGGCCATCGCATTGTCGTAGGAGTCACCCTTGGACCCTACCGACGCGACGACCTTCGAGTCCGCCAACGACTTGCCGTAGGCCACCGACCGATATTGAACTCCGCGGTCCGAGTGGTGGATCAGCCCGGACACATCCTGGCCTGCCCGAAGGCGGGCAGACAGTGCCATGTCGAGGGCATCGCGGGCCAGCGAGGCCCGCAGGTGGTTGGTGACGTGCCAGCCGACGATCTCACGGGTGGCGGCGTCCAGGACGAACGCGGCGTACACCCATCCGGCCCGGGTGGGGATGTAGGTGATGTCCGCGACCCACAACATGTTCGGGAACTCCACGTCGAAGTCACGGTCGACCAGATCATCCGGGCACTCATCAGCGTCGGCACTGCGTGTGGCAGGTTTCTTCGCCCGCCGGCGGATCCCGCGGAGACCTTCACGGCCCATGATCCGTTCCACGGTGCAGCGGGCGACGTGGCCGAATGTTCCTTCGCGGTTGATCTCGGCCCACAGTTTCCGCGCGCCGTAGCAGGAGTAGTTGTCGGCGTAGATGCAGTGCAGTGCAGCGGCGACCTCGTCGTCTCGGACGGACCGGGCAGAGGCAGGACGGCTTTTCACGGCGTAGTACGTGCTCACGGCGATGCGGGCGGGTGTGTCTGACAGCACCCGGATGATCGGCTCGACTCCGTAGTGAGCACGGTTGTCGTCGATGAAGTCGACGACTACTTGTGTGGGTAGCTCGAGCGTCCGCCGCGAAGAAAGCCGAGGCCTTCTTCAGGATCTCGTTGGCGCGTTGGGATTCGGTGAGTTCTTTGCGTAGCCTGCGGTTTTCTGCTTCCAGGTCAACTGACTCCGTCGGGGCGGACATGCCGGATTCCTTGTGTGCGCGGACCCAGATCCGCAGGGTTTCACGCGAGATGTTGAGGTCGTCGGCGATGCGGGAGACTGCGCCGCGGGCGGTGTCGGGGTCGCCTTGTGCGTGCAGGACAAGTTCGATGGCCCTGGCTTTCAGTTCGGGTGTGTACTTCGAGGGCATGGGGTTGCTCGTTTGCAATCCTGTTCCCTCCATTAAACCCGGGGCGATTCACGACGGGACACCGCGGACGGTCCGGGGATCCGTTGTACAGGATCAGGCGGCTCCTACTTACCAGGAAGTCGTTGGTGACCCCGAAGAACGCGTTGAAGCTCGACGACGTGCCCACCAGTGATGTGCATCTGCCGGTGCAGGTGACGTGGCACTTCTACCAGGAGATTCTTGCCGCCTACCAAGCGGACCGGTCCAGGGACGGGAAACTACGGATGTTCAAGGTGATCAAGGCGCCGCACGTGAAGATCTCCAAGGATCTGCGGGTGCTGGGCCAGACGCTGTGGCGGCGACGAGCTGACATCCTCGCCTACTTCGACACTGGTGCGTCCAACGCTCCTGGGGAGAACATCAACGGCAAGCTTGAGCACCTGCGGGGTATCGCGTTGGGGTTCAGGAACCACACCAATTACATCTTGCGGTCACTGATCCACTCGGGTGGACTCCAGGAGGCAACCAACGCACTCTGAATCCGGAAGAGCCGGTTAAGCTTATCGGAGATGCGGGAGACCCCGCCGCAGACAATGTCAGGGGCAGCTTACGCGTGAAGAGCTGGTTCAAGGGCCCTGGTTTTCAGTTCGGGCGAGTCCTTCGAGGACACGGGGTTGCTCCCTTGCAGTCTTGTCCCCTCCGTTAAACTCGGGCGATTCAGCTCCCATAAGCTTCACCGACGGATCGCTCAGTGGTTCAATAGCTTCGAATAATACCGGCTGCGGACGGCGTTGATCAGACATATCGTTAACGACCGGTCCAGATCCGACGACACACTGTGCCCCACACTCCAACACGAAGAGCTGCTGTCCCTAAACCTCATCCGTCGACAAAGCAGCAACGAACGCTTCCTGAGGCACCGACACCGAGCCGATGTTCTTCATGCGCTTCTTGCCCTCCTTCTGCTTCTCCAGCAGCTTCTTCTTGCGGGAGATGTCGCCACCGTAACACTTGGACAGGACGTCCTTTCGCAGCGCTCGAATATTCGTTCGAGAGATGATCTTTGAACCGATTGCAGCCTGCACCGGCACCTCGAACTGCTGGCGAGGGATCAGCTCCTTCAGCTTCGCCGTCATCTTGTTGCCGTAGTGCAGCGCATGATCCCGGTGCACGATCGCGCTGAACGCATCCACCGGCTCCCCCTGCAGCAGGATGTCCACCTTCACCAGATCAGCCTCCTGCTCGCCGTTCTCCTCGTAGTTCAGCGACGCATAGCCCTTCGTCCGCGACTTCAACATGTCGAAGAAGTCGAAGACGATCTCACCCAACGGCATCCGGTACCGCAGTTCCACACGGTCCACCGACAGGAAGTCCATGTTCTTCATCTGGCCACGCTTGGCCTGGCACAGCTCCATCGTCCCGCCCAGGAACTCCTCCGGCACGATCACCGTCAGATCCACCATCGGCTCATAGACCTCACGCAGCTTGCCCTCCGGCCAATCAGACGGGTTCTGCACATGCATCTCTGTGCCGTCCTCCGCCACCACGCGGTACACCACGCTCGGCGCCGTAGAGATCAGGTCCAGGTCGAACTCGCGCTCCAGACGGTCACGAGTGATCTCCATGTGCAGCAACCCCAGGAAGCCACAGCGGAAACCGAATCCCAGCGCCGTCGAGGTCTCCGGCTCGAACGTCAGCGAGGCATCGTTGAGCTGCAGCTTCTCGATTGCTTCACGCAACTCCGGGTACTGGTTCGCCGAGATCGGGAACAGACCCGAGTACACCATCGGAGTGGGCTCCCGGTAGCCGGTCAGCGGCTCCTCGGCACCATTGACCGCCCACGTCACCGTATCGCCGACCTTCGACTGACGCACATCCTTGGCGCCGGTGATGATGTAGCCCACCTCGCCGACACCCAGCCCCTTCGACTTCTCCGGCTGCGGGGAGATCACACCGACCTCCTGGAGCTCATGGGTCGAACCGGTGGACATCATCTCGATCTTCTGGCGCGGCTCCAGTTTCCCGTCGATCATGCGGATATAGGTCACCACGCCGCGGAAGACGTCGTAGACCGAATCAAAGATCAACGCGCGCGCCGGAGCGTCCTCATCCCCCTCCGGGGCCGGCACCAACTCGCACACCCGGTCCATCATCTCCAGGATGCCCTCACCAGTCTTCGCCGAAATCCGCATCACATCCTCCGGCTCACAACCGATGATGCCCGCGATCTCCTCCGAGTACTTCTCCGGGTCCGCGGCCGGCAGGTCGATCTTGTTGAGGACCGGGATGATCTCCAGGTCGTTCTCCATCGCCAGATACAGGTTCGCCAACGTCTGCGCCTCAATGCCCTGTGCGGCGTCCACCAGCAGGATCGCACCCTCACACGCCTCCAGGGCACGGGAAACCTCATAGGTGAAGTCCACGTGACCGGGGGTGTCGATCAAGTGCAGCACCAGCTGCTCACCCTCGTGCTCACCCGAGCGCGGGATCCACGGCAGACGCACATTCTGCGCCTTGATCGTGATGCCACGCTCGCGCTCGATGTCCATGTTGTCGAGGTATTGGTCGCGCATGTCACGGTCCTCGATGACCCCCGACATCTGCAGGATGCGGTCAGCCAGCGTGGACTTGCCGTGGTCGATGTGCGCGATGATGCAGAAGTTCCGGATCCGCGAAGGGTCGGTGAACGTCTCGCGGGCGTAGTTCTCCTGCTTGGGGGCCATGGGTGTCGTCCTCCTGGTGGTTGTTGCCGATCAGGTCGAGCCTACCCTGTCGCGATCCCCGTACCGGAGTTGCTCGGCAGATCAAGACACCCTCGCGGCACCCGCCACCGCTTTCCCGCTCCCGCGACCTCCGGTAGTTTCGATGATGCGACTACCTCACGAGGTGATCAGATGAAGCTCCACATCAGGGATATGGTGGTGTCCGTCCTGGTTGCAGTCGGTATGGTCCTGCTGGCCGACCGGATGGCCCCCGACCCGGACTCGGCCGTGGAGTACACCGTCACTGCCCTGTTCGGGAGCTTCTTCGGACTGGTGTTCACCCTGATCGGTAGCTTCCGCCCCCACGACGTCGCGGTGCGGTACTACGGTGTCGTACTGCTCGTCCTTCTCGGAGCAGCCGGGCTGCTCCTGATGGACATACATCTTGGTCTCATCGGTCTGACCCTGCCCTATGCGCTCCCGCTGGTCCTTCCGGTGTTCCTCATACGCTGCGCAGCGTGGTACTGGACGACCCGCCGGCGCCCGAGAGCTGACCGGTGACAGCGCCGTGACCACCTCCCGCCCCGACCGGGTACCATCGGTAGCCATGAATCTCGTCCGGCGCCTCTTCGAGCGGTACTTCCACCACCGCGGCAACCTCGACGAGGGGCTGGGCGAACTACGCGCCGACCTCGGCCTGGACCAGTCCACCCACACCGCCACCAGGGCCAAGGCCGTCACCGTCACCACCCCGACCAAGGAGCACGCACGCCCGGTCATCTACGCCCCCGACATGGACGGCCAGGCCGATCCCGGCGAGGTCATCTGGTACCACATCCTGCCCGAACGCAACGCCACCCCGGAACTGCGCGCCTGCGTGGTCGTCGGACGCCACCGCCACACCCTGCTCGGCATGATCATCAGCTCCAACACCGACCACGCCGACGAGGACAACTGGGTTCCGATCGGCTCCGGCCTGTGGGACCCACGCGGCCACGAGTGCTGGGCCCGCGCCGACCGCATCGTCGAGATCCCGGAAGCGCAGATCCAACGCCGCGGCGTATCCATGCCCGAGAGACGCTACGACCGCATCGCCGCCACCCTGCGCGCCGACTACCAGTGGACTTAAGCAGACAGAGAGTGATGAACGACAACAACCAACCCACCCTGTTCGACCTCCACGCCCCGGCCTCCGACCTGCCCGACGGTGCCCACCACCGCCCCGCCTGGCTCGACAGTGACCAGCAGCGCTGGATCGCCGCCCAGCACGCCTCATGGGCCAAGGGTCCGGTCCCGCCGCACTCCCCCGAGGTCCACGGCCACCCGATGAGCGTGTCCATGCTGTGCCTCGGCTGGCACTGGAACCCCTCCCGCGGCTACAGCCGCGTCGCCCACGACGTCAACAACCGGGCCGTCCTACCGGTACCCGAATGGCTCGTCACCCTGGGCAGACGCGCGGTGGCCGACGCCACCGGCGACGCGACCCTCGCAGCGTCCTACACCCCCGACGTCGCCCTGGTGAACCACTACGCCGATGCAGCGAAAATGGGCATGCACCGCGACGCCGACGAGCGGTCGGACGCCCCGGTGGTGTCGCTGTCGATCGGTGACACCTGCCGTTTCCGCTTCAGCAACGCCACCACCCGCAACCGGCCGTACACCGATGTGTGGCTGGCCTCCGGGGACCTCTTCGTCTTCGGTGGGCCCGCACGGCGCAACTACCACGGTGTGACGAAGGTCTACCCCAACACCGCGCCCTTCGACTGCGGTGTGCAGGGGCGTCTGAACATCACCCTGCGCGAGACCGGATTCTAGAGACATGGCTGAGTCCACGGCTGGCGACCTCGTCACCGGCGCCGACGGACTGGTACGTCCGGCGTGGGCGGCGGCGTCCGGAATGCTCACCGAGTACTACGACACCGAATGGGGCATGCCGGTCACCGACGAGACCGGCGTATTCGAACGCCTCACCCTGGAGGCCTTCCAGTCCGGGCTGAGCTGGGCGACGGTGCTGCGCAAACGCCCCGCCTTCCGCACCGCCTTCGGCGGTTTCGTGCCGGACGTCGTCGCCGGTTTCGATACCGAGGACGTCGAACGGCTGATGCAGGACGCTGCGATCATCCGCAACCGCCGCAAGATCGAGGCGGCGGTCACCAACGCGCAGGCCACCATCGCCCTGCGGGGACGCTACGGGGCGGGCACGGGACTGTCCGAGTTCGTGTGGTCCTTCCAGCCGTCGACGACCCCTCGGCCGGCAACTGTGGCCGAGGTGCCGACGGTCTCGGCAGAGTCCACCGCGCTGTCGAAGGCGTTGAAGAAGGAAGGTTTCGTATTCGTCGGACCGACCACCATGCACGCACTGATGGAGGCGATCGGGCTGGTGGACACCCACCTGACCGGCTCACATCGGCGCGGCTGCTCCGGGTTGTGGAAGGACGACGGTACCCGCAGGTAGTATCGGTGGCCAAAGATGTGATTCAGAACACATGATCACCGGAGGTGGCCGAGAATGACCAAGGTAGTGACCCCCTACGAGGCATTCGAGCTGGAGATGTGGAGCCTGCGGAACGCCCGCGAACGCCACGCCACCGTGCCGGTCCTCCTCGACTTCGCCGTGCGGCAACGCTCACTGACCCTGCCGGACGCGGTGGAGGCCACCCTGCAGATCTTCCGCCGTTACCGGCCGCGCTACCGGCACAATGCCGAGGTCACCTCCCGCTCCGCCCAGCTGGTGCCGGAGATCGAGGCCTACTCCAACGGCTACCGGGTCTCCGACGGGGCCGCGCGGGTGGAACTGCGGGAACCCTATGTGCTGGACATCGACCTGATCGCCGATGTGGAGGACTCCGGTATCGGACGCCCCGAGGCACCGGTGCTGGAGGGATCCGAGGCGTGGTCGCACCTGCTGGCCCGGCTGGGTGACATCGGTATGGACGTGGACTTCCACGACAACCCGGATGTCGTGGAACGCACCGGGGCGTACACGCTGAACGTGCACACCGCTGTCCCCGGGTCGGTGCCGCCGGCGGAACTGGACACGGCGAATGCCTGGTACGTGCTGCGCCTGGCCCCGGAGCTCGGCGGCGGACGGGTCGACGGTGATGCCGGCGCGGTGATCGCCGAGGTGCTGGGGCACATCTTCGTCGGACATGCCCCGCAGGTGTGGTCGGATCCGCGGATCTGGACCGAGGACGACTCCCCCTGGCCGCAGGGGACGCCGGCGACGAGCCACTGGTGGATGCCGTCGCGTCTGGTCGACCCGGACCTGCTGACCAGCAGGCACTTCACCGAGGTTCAGGCACAGGAGGCGATCGTCGCCGGGCTGGTGGGCATGGCCCGGGCCGGACTACTGCACCACCTGCCGGACTCCGGGGAGATGGGCGCGGTCGACGGGATCCCGAAGGAGTTCCGCTGGGAGCGGGTGTTCGCCGCGGCGTCCGACATCGAGGAGCTGCTGACCGGACGGATGCCGCAGCGGATGGTGTACCCGCCGGCCGATGACCGGCGGACCCGGGATCTGAACGAGCCGTGATCAGAGCGGGAAAGTGACCCCGGTGAGTTCCTCGGAAACCTCCCATAACCTGCGCTGGATGGCCAGGTCATAGGACTGCGGGGAGGACGCGACGACTTCGGGATGCCCCTTGATCTCGCCGGGACTAGTCGGTCCGTAGTACTGCCCGCCGAGCACCGCCGGATCCGTGGCGGCGCGGAGACTGGGCAGTGCGCCCAGCTTCGGGGGCTGCAGGAACAGCGGGGCGATGGCGTTCGTGGCTTTCATCATCCCCTCCGGCAGGTGCCGCATGAGTTCGGTGTTCGAGACACCGGGGTGTGCCATCGCAGAGATGGTGGTGGTGCCGTCGGGGATGCTCGTGCGCTGCTGGAGGCGACGATGCAGCTCATAGCCGAACATCAGGTTCGCCAGCTTGGACTGGCCGTAGGCGGCGACGCGGTCGTATTTCCGACTCTCCCACTGCAGGTCATCGAACTGGATCTTGGCCTTCATCTTGTGGGCGATGCTCGCCACCGTCACCACCCGGGAGTCCTTCACGGGCAGGACGAGGTCCAGGGTCTGGGCGGTCCAGGCGAAGTGCCCCAGGTGGTTCGTGCCGAACTGGAGCTCGAATCCGTCGCGGGTGGTCTGCTTCGGCGGGTACATCACCCCGGCGTTGTTGATGAGCAGGTCGACCTGGTCGACCCGGTCATGCAGTTCGGCGGCGGCACCCTGGACAGACTCGAGTGAGCCGAGGTCCAGGGGCAGAACGGAGATCTCGCCGGCGGTGCCTGCCTGTTCCCCCTGTTCCCTGATCGCAGCTGCGGCCTGTTCACCCTTGTCGGTGTTGCGGACGGCGAGGACCACAGTGGCTCCCCGTTGTGCGAGCACGCGGGCGGTCTCGTAGCCGAGGCCGGTGTTGGCACCGGTGATGACGGCGGTGCGTCCTGTCTGGTCGGGGACGTTGTCTTCGTTCCACTTCATGCGGGGCTCCTTGGTGCACCTGTGCACTGCCGGTCGATGGGGTTCCCCAAGATAGGTCGGAGCCAGGGGCTTTTCAAGGGATGTCCGCAGCGGCCGCCTGTGAGACTCCATAGGTGAGGTGGGTGGCGTTCGGCGTAGGGACGATGTCCTGCTGGGTGAGATCGATCTGCCCTTCCACCAGATCGAACAGTCGCGTCCCCTCACCCATGATCACCGGCGAGAGATGGATGCGGAGTATGTCGACGACACCTGCGGTGAGCGCTCGGTCGATGGTCTCAGCCCCACCCATGATCGAGATTTCCCCGATGCCCGCCGCCTCGCGGGCGAGGGAGACAGCTGAAGCGATACCGTCGGTCACGAATGTGATGCTCTGGGTGAGTCGCACGCTCCCGGGGGCGCGGCGGGTGACCACGAATACCGGCGGCGGTGTGGGCATCTCATGGTGGTAGCCGTAGTTGACCTGGTCGTCCCAGCCGTGGGCCCGTCGACGAAGTCGAACGTCCTGCGGCCCATGATGACTGCGCCTGTGCTGGCGGCGGAATCCTCGAGGAAAGCGCGGTCGTCCGGGGACATCGAGATGTCGGCGACGACGGTACTGGTGGCGGGTGTGGTGTTCACGGGAACCTCCATGGCGGTTCGAGACAAGCGAAACCATTTGGTTTCAGGTTACGTCGACCAGTGACGGCCGTCAACCGCCAGGCAAAAGCACCGGGAACCTCGATTACCTCGACAGGGCGTCCTACTGGTAGTGTTCTGCAGGTTGACCCGCGACCACTCGTGGCGTGCACACCGCAATCGGCAGGACCTTGGGTCGATTGTCAGAGATCGTGTGTCCGGCTGACCCGGGTGGAAGTGGCGAACGATCACAGTATTCACGTTCAGAAAGAGGTAAGCCACCATGGCTAACATCAAGCAGCAGAAGAAGCGCGTCCTCACCAACGAGGCTGCCCGCCTGCGTAACCAGTCCGTCCGCTCCCGCCTGCGCACCGAGACCCGCAAGTTCAACGCCGCCATCGAGGCCGGCGACAAGGCTGCCGCCGAGGCCCAGTTCCGCGCCGTCTCCCGCCAGTTCGACAAGGCTGCCACCAAGGGTGTCATCCACAAGAACAACGCCGCCAACAAGAAGTCCGGCCTGGCTGCCAAGCTGAACAAGCTCGAGGGCTAGTTTCACGACTTTCACGCCACAGTGCTGAACCGCAGCATCCGTGGAGCGCAGAGAAGCGCCGACCAGCATGTCGCTGGTCGGCGCTTTTCGCGTCAGCTCCCCCCGTCATGAGTGAAGGGTTGAGGCGAATCTGCGGAGTATCGTTGGGCAGATGATTCCCTCGACCGATCGCATTCCCGGCGACCACCGCCGGTCGCTCTCACTCTGCCTGGTGACTGTGCTGGGGGCGGGTGCGCTCACTGCTTGCGGTAGTGATGCGGACGAGGATCCCCCTGAGGCGGCAGCGACAGCGGCAGTGTCCACCGATGTCCCCGACGATGAGACACCGGACTCGGGATTCACCGAGCGGGTCCACTATCCGGTCAGCGACGGCCCCGCGGATCCCGAGCAGAACTGGGCAGACCTGTATCTCCCGGACGATGCAGAAGACTCCGAGTCCATTCCCCTGGTCGTCCTCGTGCGCGGCGGGGCGTGGAACCACCGGTCCAACGGCGCCGATGACGTCCGCGACATCGCCCACAGCCTGACCGACCGTGGCCTGGCGGTCTACAACGTGGAATACCGGGACGTGGACAGTGGCAACGGTGGGTGGCCGGAGACCTACACCGATGCCGCCGACGCGATGGACACCGTCCCGGAGGTTCACGAGCGGCACCCGGAGATCAGCATCGAGAACTCCACCGTGGTCGGACACAGTTCGGGGGCGCAGCTGGCGATCTGGTCGGCCACCCGCGACAACCTGGAGGCTGACGAGGAAGGTGCCGACCCGGAGTTCGTACCGCAGCACGTGGTGACCCTCGCCGGCCCACTTGACCTGGAGTGGGACGCCGAAACCGCGGACGCCAACACCATCGAGGTCCTCGGTGGTACGCCGGACGAGAAGTCGGAACTCTATGCGAGCATCGACCCGATCCAGAACATCGATCCGGATATCCCGGTTGTCGCCGTGCACGGTGAGGACGATTCGCTGGTCGATCCCGAGAACTCCGAACGCTTCGTCGCCAGGGCGAAGCGTGACGGCGCCGATGCTGAGCTGGTCCTGCTCGACGGCGAGAACCACGTGTCCTTCCTCAAGGAGAAATCGGCGGCGTTCGCTCAGGTCGTGGACATCATCGAGCGGGTGGCGACGGGGTCCTCCTAAGCATCCGGCTCCTCATTGGTATGCGGCCTCGGCAGGACTGTTCGAACACCGCCAAGCCACAGCGGTCATTTCGTGTCCGAGGCCTCCGATAGTCTGGCAGCATGAACATCACCTTCGGCTGGAGCTACGACGGCGCCCGCTGGTCGAACAGGACCGTGTCCGGAACCCTCAGCGAGGTCGTCGCGGGGCCTGCCCAACTGGCGGGCATCCTGGCCACTCGGCTGGCCTGCACCATCCCCGAGCCTGACCGTCCGGCACGCATCGCTGCCGTCCGCCGCGCCATGGGCACCGCACTGGCCGCGGCAGACACCGGCCCTCTGGCCCACGTCGCCTCCAGCTACCGGGCCGACCCCTGGTCGCTGGCCCGCACCATGCTGGACTGGCGCGACCAACTGGTCACCGCCGGGTGGGACGGACGTGCCGGACAGGACGCCTCCCCGCGCCTCACGTTGCTCTCCCAGGTCAACTCCGCCGCCACCCGGGATCCGCAATGGACACCCGGTGCCGCCGACCAGCTGAGGGACGTCGCCGACATCCTGCGCGACTTGGCCGGCTCCGCCTCCGGTGGAGCCGACACGTGGCCCTTGGGGATCACCGGTATCGATCTCGACAACCACCGCGCCGACCTGCCCCCGGTGTGGCAGCGCATCCTCACCGACCTGGCCACCCTCGGTGTCACGGTGACCGAGGTAGATGCTCCGGACGACCTCTCCGACCTGCAGGTGGTCACCACGGACACCGAGTGGGACGCCGCCACGGCCGGGGCGAGGCTTCTCAACGGGGCTCTCAGGGAGAAGCGGGAGCCCCTCACCGTCGTGGCTTCCCGTCCGACCGAGCTCCTCGACCGGGAGCTCTCCCGGCGCGACTTGCCACAGGTCGGGGTACGCGCAGCTTCCGGGGAACGCTCCTTCGCCCAGATCGTATCGGTCTTCCTCGCCGCAGCGACCGCCCCACCGGACATCCACGCGATCGGCACGCTGCTGCAGCACACGGTAACGACGACCACCATCAACACAGACACAGACCCGGGCACCGGCCCTGTCACCGTCCCCGTCCGCCTGGTGCCGAAGGATCTCCGCCACGCCCTGCTCGGGGCGTTGAGCAACGAACCTGGTGTCGGCGGCCCAGAATGGCGCAAGGCCATCGAGGCCACCGTCCAGATCTACTCCGACCCCGAGACCGCCGATCCGGCGAAGGCGGATCTCACCAGGGACCTCGACCGGATCCTGCACCGGGAACAGCTCGCCGAAGAAACCGATCCCGAGGGACGCACCGGCTACCCGGCCGACACGGTCACCGCGCACCTGTCGTGGCTCGCCACACGCCTCGCTGCGCTGGACAGGATCAACAACGGTTCTGATGAGGACACCGAATCAGACTCGGATCTCTCCCGGGTTGCCGCCGGTACCCGCACCGCAGCGGAGATTGTCTCCTCCCTGGGCGAGGAGCTGATCAGTCCCCGGGAACTGCACGCCATCGTCGCCGACTGCACCCCGAGCACCACCAGTGGTGGTGGTGCGCAGGCAAGCGACCTACTCGACGTGGTGTCCTCCCCCGCCCAGCTCGGCACCGGTTCCGCTGAGGTGTTGTGGTGGATCCCGGTGGACGACCTGAGTAGTCCTGCCCCGGTGTTCCGCCCGGCCGAGATCACCGCCCTGGCCGACTGCGGTATCGAGCTTCCCGACCGGCACGCCACCGCCTCCCTGGTGCTCGACTCCCATCTGCGGGCCCTACGCCGACGCGGCAGGGTGTGCGCCATCCTCCCGGCGGAGGTCGACGGTGAAGCTGCCGCAGCTCACCCGGCACTGACCTTCCTCGCCGACGATCTGCGCAGACGCCTCGGGGCCACCTCCCTGGAGGACGCTCTTGCCGATGCGAAAGTTCCCGGAGCCAGGCTCACCCCGGATGATGCCACGACACCGCGCCCCACCGACCCGGTGCGTCCTGACCCGGTGGAGCGCACCATCGCCCCCGGTGAGCACCTCGTCCCGGACTACCTCAGCTACTCGCAGTGGACCTCGCTGCTGGCACACCCACTGGAGTGGCTGCTGGAACGCCAGCTCGGCATCCGCGCCGGAGGTCTCACCGACCTGCCGCAAGGCAACCAGATGATCGGAACCTACCTGCATGCCGTGGTCGAGGGCATCGTCGATGACCGACTGGCCGGCAGCGAGGAACCGGTCACCGTCATCGCCGAGGTGTCGGAGATCCGGGAGCGTATGGACGACCTCCTGCCGCAGTACGCCTCACCACTACTGCTCCCCGGCCAGAGTCGGCAGCGCGGGATCGTCCTGGACCACGGCACCACCGCCATCCACGGCCTCTTCACCTCCCTTGCTGCGGCCGGTGTCCGCATCGCCGCAGCCGAGG
This sequence comes from Candidatus Corynebacterium faecigallinarum, assembly GCF_052264515.1. Lineage (NCBI taxonomy): Bacteria > Bacillati > Actinomycetota > Actinomycetes > Mycobacteriales > Corynebacteriaceae > Corynebacterium > Candidatus Corynebacterium faecigallinarum. The sequence goes on along the minus strand of NZ_JBQQOC010000011.1, from coordinate 76,195 downwards.
CGAAGTACACCACCACCATCCGTGGATCGCGCGGGGCCGGCGGCGAGGAGTTGCGTCTCGGCGGCTACCGGGACCTCGACGTCATCCTGGCCGACGGCACCCGCGGGGTGATCGACCTGAAGTACACGAACTCGAAGAAGAAGTACCGTGAGCTCCTCGAGGAGGGAGCTGCACTGCAGCTCGCCGTCTACGCCTACTCCGTGGCCGACGGCGGGCAGCTCGCCGACGTCCCGGTGGCCTACTTCTCACTGAAACAGAACCGGATGGACACCAACTCGCCCGCCTTCGGCTCCCCCGACATCCTCACGGTATCCCCGCGCGACAACGGTGCTGTTGATGCCGACACCCTCTTCGACCGCGCGGTCACCGGGGTCAACCGCATCTTCGACGACCTGCGGGACGGACGCGTCGTGGACATCGGCAACATCCTGGATTCCGACGAATGGACCGCACTCGGAAAACAGCTCAAGAAGGCCGCCGGACGGGGATCATTGTCCCCCGACGACGTCATCGACGCCTCGCCCTACTCCCCCGAGCAGGTGAAGCGCTACACCGAGGCCGTGGATGCGGCCACGAACCTCGGCTTCATTCCCACCGAGATCGTCAAGTACACCGCATTCGACCTGATCACCGGAAAGACAGGAGACTACAGTGAGCGCTGACCGCTCCCCCTCGCACTACACGGTGATCAAGGCATCCGCGGGATCAGGCAAGACCTACCGACTGACCCAGGAACTCACCGAGCGGCTCAGCCGTCGCCGCGCCGACGGCACCCCGGAGTTCCGACCCTCCGAGATCATCGCCACGACCTTCACCCGCAAGGCCGCCGCCGAACTGTCCGGACGTATCCGTGAGCACCTCGTCGACTCCGGGGAGTTGGCGCAGGCCGCCGCGATGCCCACCTCACTGATCGGCACCGTCAACTCCATCACCGGGAACATCCTGCAGGAGTTCGCCGTCGACGCCGGACGCTCCCCCGAACTCGCCGTGCTCTCCGAGACGGCACAGGCCCGGGCATTCTCCCTCGCCGTCGACGAGATCATCGCCGGTGCCGAGGAAGACCACCGGGCTCTGCTGGTCCGCATGGGGTACAACCTGGGCCCCGACGACCAGGAGATGTACAACCACGGCAAGGTGAACTGGGCGAAGACCGTACGCAAAGTCATCGACCTTGCCCGCTCCAACGACATCGATCCGGATGAGTTCCCTGCCCTGGCTGAAAAGAGTGAGACGGGCCTTTTCGCCGCACTGAACGACGTCGCCGGAGAAGCCGGATCTGGCGGGCGAGGTGTCGGTGATGCCCGGCGTGCCATCACCGACACCATCACCCGGGTCATCAGCGACGTACGGGCCGACCTATCCGAGGGATCCGTCCGGAAAACCTCCATCGGACCGCTGGAAGAACTCATCGGACCGGCCGAACGTTTCGTCCTCGACGTGACCACCGACCCCGACACGGCAGCGACGATCACCTGGTCGGAATGGTTCGCCGCCGCCGAAGGCAAAGTCCCCGGCGCCACCCGCAAACCCACCAAGCCCTGGGAGACCGCCTTCGCCGACCAGGTGCCCGCCGAGGTCTTCGCCGCAGACCCCGGCCTCCGCGGGGATCTCAAGACACTGATCCGCCTGGTGTTCGACACCGCCCGGGACTGCCTGACCGCCTACTCCGACTACAAGCAGGCACTCGGACAGATCGACTTCACCGACCAGGAACAACTCACCCTGCACCTGCTGCGCGAGGATTCCCCGCGCGGCCAGGTCGTGCGCGACACCCTGGCCGAACGATTCCGGATCCTCGTCGTCGACGAGTTCCAGGACACCAGCCCACTGCAACTCGCCCTGTTCACCGAACTCGGTGCCCTCGTCGACGAAGTGATCTGGGTCGGTGACCCGAAGCAATCCGTCTACGGCTTCCGTGGGGCCGACCCTTCACTGATGTCGGATGCCCTGGAGGTGATCACCGCCGGTGGCGGATCCACCGACATCCTGCACCACTCCTGGCGAACCCACGAGGTACCGCTGGACCTGAGCAACCGCCTGTTCTCCCGGGTCTTCGACGGGGAGCCCGGCACCGACAACCCCAACGGCGAGGTGTGGCTGGACGTGCCCGACCCCCTGGCCGAGAAGCACGCCGACGGTGATGTTCAGGTGTGGGTTCCCGCTAAAGGCACGCACAAGACACAGCTGGACCTGTGGTTCACCCGGGTGGCCCGGGGCCTGCTCGACCTGCAGCACGCCGAAGGTGTCCCCGAGAAGGGTCGTGCCGTACTGGCCCGCACCAACTCCCATGCCGACAAACTCCGTGATGCGCTGCGTTCCTGGGGCGTCCCCGTCGAGGGTGGCGGCACTCCCCTGTTGTCGACCCGGGAAGGTGCGACGGTACGGGCAGCCTGCGCCTGGCTGATCGACCCGTCCGACACCCAGGCGTTGGTCGAACTGATCAGCATCCTCGGCGACCACCCCGCCCACACCAGCTGGTTCGACCAGCTGACCTCGCCAGATACCGCACCCGACAAAGCCGCCCGCAAAAAGCTGCTGGATGAGTGGGCGAAGGACGACTCGCTAGCTGCACTGGTGGCGGTACGTCCCCTCCTGGCCCAGCACACCGTCACCGACACCCTGATCGCCGTGGTGGATGCGCTCGACCTGCGCGCCAGGGTGGCGTCCTGGGCCGACCCCGGGGAACGTACCGGTGCGGTCAACGGCCTACTCCAGGCCGCCGCCGACTACACCGACGACGCGGTCAACGCCGGAGACCCGGTGACCCTGTCCGGATTCCTGACCTACCTCGACCCCGACAGCCACGATGATGACTCCACCGTGCCCACCACCCGTCCGGCCCGCACCGCCGACGCCGTGGTGGTCAACACCATCCACCAGGCCAAGGGACTCGAATGGGACACCGTGGTGGTGATGCCACCGCGGCCGAGCGACCGGTTCCGCGCCGCCGGGGTGTGGGTCGACGCGCCCGACACCGTCTCCCTGGACGCTCCCCTGGCCGGACGTTCCCTTCGGTTCTGGCCGGAGACGCTGCTGGGCAGCCCCGTGCTCACCGAGGTACTGTCCGGCACCGAGGTCCAGGAAACCCGGCGTGAGACCGAGCGTGAGGAAGAGCAACGCCTGTTGTACGTGGCGATGACCCGGTCGAGGCGTCGCACCGTCCTGGCACCGCACAACACCCTGGAGGACCTAGCGGCGTTCGCCGACACCGATCTCGGGTTGACCGAGGTCGTCGGTGTCGAGGATCCGGACACCGGGGCCACCGACCGCTGTGGCCTGCAGATCACCTGGGAGGAGAGTGCCGACTTCTTCGAATGCCCGGTCCACGAGGTATCCAGCCACCTGGAGGCATTGACTACGTTGCTCAACGACGGCACAGAACGCCCGGTCCATCCTGCAGCCCTGCTCGACGCTGACCGGCATTCCACGGTCAACCCGGTCGACACTCCGGTCAGCGCTTCGGTAAGTGCTTCGGTCAGTCCTCCGGAGAACACCGGCGGATCCGGCAGCTTCCTCCCCGCCACCTTCACCGCCAGCTCGGTGAAGGCCACCGATGAGGTACGCGGTTCAGCAACCGTCGCCGAGATCGCCGATCTCGGGGAGCCTCTGATCAACGGTGGCGGGAAGGAGTGGAACAAAGTCGGTGACTGCATCCACTCCTACCTCGCCGCCCCACTGGGTTCCCTCGACAAGGAACTGAAGCGCACCACCGCCGAGCGTCTGGTCACCTCCTGGCGTGTCGGCGACCGGGTGACCGCCGAACAGGTCGTGGAATGCGGCGAGCGCTGGACGGCCTGGGTGACAGCCACCTACCCCGGCGCACAGATCAACTCGGAGGTCCCGTTCACCTGGACCAACCCGCAGTCCCAGCGGGCCAAGGGCTGGTTGGATGGACTGCTCACCCTCCCCGACGGGACACGGGTGGTCGTCGACCACAAGACCTACCCCGGCAAGGACCCGGTTCAGAAAGTGGAGACCGATTACCTCGGCCAGATGGACACCTACCGCCAGGCGCTGACCGACATCGACGGAACCCCACCGACCGGGATCCTCATTCACCTGCCGCTACGTGGCGAGGTTCTCGAGGTGCGGTTCGGATAGCGACCAAAACGCCGGCTCCCGGTCCCCCCCCCTGTCTGTGGGTTGATCGTGCAGCGCACGGCCCCCAGCACCCCACAGCCAGGGGCTGCCACGCCTAGGTATGATTCCACAATAATGTGACGGGGGTAACACTGGCTTGTATTTCCCACCCAGTAGGACAACTTCGGTCAGACCACAGGTACATTCGTCGACAGCATAAACTGACGCTCACTTCTCGAGGAGTACCCCCTTCATGTCCTTCCTGGACCGCGACGCGATCATCGCGCCGGTGACATTCAACCGGTGGCTCATCCCACCAGCCGCCCTGGCCATCCACCTCAGCATCGGCCAGGCCTACGCCTTCTCCGTGTTCAAGAGCCCACTGGCCGAACACTTCGACGTCGGCGAAGTCGCCACCGGCTGGATCTTCTCCCTCGCCATCGCCATGCTCGGCATCTCCGCCGCCCTGTTCGGCACCTGGGTCGAGAAGGTCGGCCCCCGCAAGTCCATGGTCGCCGCCGGTACCTGCTGGGTCCTCGGCTTCTTCGTCGCCACCTTCGGCATCGGGACCGACCAGCTCTGGCTGGTGTACTTCGGCTACGGCTTCATCGGCGGCATCGGCCTGGGCATCGGCTACATCTCACCGGTGTCCACCCTGATGAAATGGTTCCCGGACCGCCCCGGCCTGGCCACCGGCCTGGCCATCATGGGCTTCGGCGGCGGCGCCCTGATCGCCAGCCCCCTGTCCAACGACCTCATGTCGCTGTTCAGCGATGACCCGGACTCCCTGACCCCGGGCATGCCGGCGACCTTCCTCGCCCTGGCGATCATCTACCTGGTGATCATCGCCCTCGGTGCGTTCGTCATCCGCCTGCCGCACCCCGACTGGACCCCGAAGGGCTACACCAAGCCCGCCGCCCCGGCCCGTGCCATCCAGTCCTCCGGCCACGTCTCGGTCAACAACGCCATGAAGACCCCGCAGTTCTGGCTGCTGTGGATCGTGCTGTTCACCAACGTCACCGCCGGTATCGGCATCCTGGAATCGGCCTCCCCGATGATCCAGAACTCCTTCGCGATCACCGCCGTCGCCGCCGGTGGCTTCGTCGGCCTGCTGTCGCTGTTCAACATGGGTGGACGCTTCATCTGGTCGACCGTATCCGACTACATCGGACGCAAGAACACCTACATCATGTACCTGGGCCTCGGCGCGGTGCTGTACCTCATCCTGGCGAGCTTCGGCTCGAACTCACTGGCGCTGTTCGTGATCAGCGCGCTGATCATCCTGTCGTTCTACGGTGGTGGCTTCGCCACCATCCCGGCCTACCTCAAGGACCTCTTCGGCACCTACCAGGTCGGTGCGATCCACGGTCGTCTACTCACCGCCTGGGCAGCCGCCGGTGTCGCCGGCCCGCTGATCGTCAACTCCGTGGTGGAGTCGCAGGAGTCCGCCGGTAACTCCGGCTTCGACCTCTACCGCCTGTCGCTGTTCATCATGGTCGGCGTGCTGATCGTCGGTTTCATCGCCAACCTGCTGGTCAAGAAGGTCAACGAGCGTTTCTACGAGGATCCCGAAGTCGTCGAGGCGAAGCTGCAGGCCGACCGCACCGCCGCGAAGGCCTCCCAGGCCACCAAGAGTGCGGACGATGCCGCCAAGGCCGGCTCCATCCACACCGCCGCAGCCAGCCTGCTGGCCCTCATCGTTATCGTCGCCCTGGCCTACGGCGTGATCCAGACCGGCACCACCGCGACCGGTCTGTTCACCGGTTAGGTGGATTTCCCGGGGACGTCCTACTCCTCGCCGAGCTCCGTGAGGATCTCGTCCAACCGGTCCAGGACGTAATTCGCGTCGGTGTAACCGGCGATCGTCGACTTGCCGATCCCGAAGACGTGGTCGTCCTGGGCGGCAGGCAGTGCCTGGAAGGTCGGCATCGCGAGGACGGCCTCGGTCTCGGACCCGTCGGTGGAGCCGTCGAGCAGCTCGCTGTGGAAGATGACGTCCGAATCACCGAAGGTGCTGGTGATCTCCTCGGTCGACAGAGACTGCTCGTAACTGTCGGCGTCGTGGGTGGCGTCCTCCACCCCGTCGGCGAACTGCAGGCCGACCGGGGTGATGATCTTGCCGAGCATGCTGCCCGAACCATTCGCGCTGAACTCGCTGGCTTCCCAGGCACCGAACATGGACACCCCCAGGTCGCCGACGATGTCGGCGTGCTTCTCGGCCAGCTCCTCCTGGCGGGCCGCCAGCTCCTCTGCCAGGGCCTCCGCCTCCTCGGTACGGTTCACCACGTCGGCGATCTGGGCCACACGGCTGTCCCATTCACCGCGAGCCTCGCCGCCGTGGGTGTAGATGTAGGACGGCGCGACCTCCCGAAGCTGGTCGGTGACCTCCGGCTCGATCATGTTCGGCACAAGGATCAGGTCCGGGTCCAGGCCGGCAATCTCCTCGACGTTGACCTCGCCGGCTGTGCTGATCACCGGCAGGTCCTCGACCTGCTCGAACTGCTCCTCGGTGAGCAGCGTCCTGGTGGGCTCCGTCGGCATCGCGGCCGGGACAATCCCGAGGTCCAGCAATGCCTAGACGCCGGCGAAGTGCAGCGGGACGATCGTCTGCGGGTTCGCCGTCACCTCGACCTCGTTGTCCTCGGTGTCGGTGACCGTGCGGGTCTCACCGTTCGACGCCGAACTGTCGGATCCACCGTCCGAGGAGTCGTCCGACGAGCAACCAGCGAGGACAAGTGCGGCCGATACAGCGATGGCGACGATCGCCGAGCGACGGTGCACGGGGGCGAGCAGGGACAAAGACAGGTTCTCTCCTGAAATGTCGTGCAACGGATGCGTGCCACGACTTTTCGCGACACTGCCAGGAATCATTCCACAGGCACGTTCGCAAGGAAAGGCAAACCTGAATCACCCGCCGAACAAGGGGCACCGGTTGATCAGACAACTCATCTCGACAAGGCCTACAAGGTAGACATGGAGCCATGACCCTCACACTGGGCTTCCCCACCGACGAAGATGAAACCCGCGTCCTCGACCTCGAGAAGGTGTTGACCACGGAGAACTTCAGCTTCCTCGCCGGTCACACCGTCGACGAGCAGAACACGTGGCGGGACGTCCTGGCGATGCTCCGCCGCGAGCACGAGGGCACGGACCTGCCGGCAGACCGGGTTCCGGCGGACTTCCTGCTCGCGGTGCTCCCCGGCGAACCCGACGGCGCCGACAGCACCGAGCAGATCATCGGCCGCGCCTCGATCCGCTACGGGTTGACCGACTACCTGCTGAAGTACGACGGCCACATTGGCTACGCCGTCGCCCCGGAACACCGTCGCCGGGGCTACGCCACCGAGATCCTCCGGTAGTCGCTGGCACTGCTGGCCGCACGCGGCATCGACCGGGCGCTGGTGACCTGTGACGACGACAACGTCGGTTCCTACCGGACCATCGAGGCCTGTGGCGGGGTGCTGGAGAACACCATCGACGGACCGGACGGTGTGCTGAAGCGTCGCTACTGGATCGACCTGTCTGCCTGATTGACTGGCCGAGCCCCACCGCCACCCTCCCCCTTGTCGGATAGGTGGGATGAATCGTCGCTCTTGGCCACGAAGGCCATCGATTCCTCCCACCTTTCCGACATGCTCTGCCGGGCCAGGCTCGGTCCAGGCTCACCCCGAGCTCACCCCGAGCTCGCCCCGAGCTCGGCACAGGCCTACGACGTGTGATGCACCGGAGCCAGCTTGTACACCGGAGTGTCGATCCCCTCGTGCCGCGCGGCGAGCTGCAGCGAGAGGTAGCGGGAGTAGTGGCGTCCCTGGTGAAGGTTGCCGCCCATGAACCACAGGTTCTCCTGCTGGGTGGGCTTCCACATATTGCGCAGCTCGCCCTCCCACGGGCCCGGGTCCTTCGTCGTGTCCGACCCCAGGCCCCAGCACCGACCGACCTTGTCGGCAACCTCCGGGCTGATCAGCTTCTCCGCCCAGCCGTTCATCGAACCGTAGCCTGTGGCCAGCACCACGACATCCGCGGCGAGTTCCGTGCCGTCGGTGAGGACCACACCATCGGCGGTGTAGTGGTCGATGCTGACATTGGAGTGAAGCTCGATCGACCCGTCGGCGACCAACTGCCCGGCACCGACGTCGATGTAGTAGCCGGAACCGCGACGCAGGTACTTCGGGAACAGGCCGGAGTCGTCGTCACCGAAGTCCAGCATGAACCCGGCCTTCTCGAGCCCGGCGTAGTAGTCGGCGTCCTCCTCCTTGATCGCCGCAGTCGCCGCCTTCTGCCCCTCGGGCAGGATCTTGTAGGGAAGCGAGGCGAAGGTCAGGTCCGCCCGGTCGGTGTCGACGCCGGCATCCAGGGCGTCCTCCGAATACAGCGGGGCGACGACGTGCTTGATGAAGGAGTCCGAGCGCACCATGTAGGTCGAGGACCGTTGGATCATCACCGGGTGCGCACCGTTCTCGTACAGGTCGGCGCAGATGTCGTGGGCGGAGTTGTTCGCACCCAGCACCACCACGCGGCGACCGCGGTCGGTCTCGCCGCCGGGATGCTCGGAGGAGTGCCGGATCTCGCCACGGAAGTCCTCCTGGCCGGGGAAGGTCGGACGGTTCGGCACACCGGACATGCCGGTGGCCATGACCAGCTGTGTGGGCTTCAGGACGACCTGCTCGCCGTCGCGGTCGACCACGACGTCCCACGTTCCGGACGCCTCGTCGTAGGACGCCCGCTGGCAGGTGGACTTGGTCCAGTAGTCCAGGTCCATGATGCCGACGTAGTGCTCCAGCCAGTCACCCATCTTGTCCTTCGGGGTGAAGATCGGCCAGTCGTCGGGGAAGGGCAGGTAGGGCAGGTGGTCGTACCAGACCGGGTCGTGCAGGCACAGGGAGTGGTAGCGTCCGCGCCACTGGTCGCCGGGGCGTTCTGACGCCTCGACAACCAGGGTCGGTACCCGCAGTCGCTTCAGTCGGGACGCCAGGGCGATGCCGCCCTGACCACCACCGATGATGACCACGAAGGGCTGCTCGGTGTAGCCGAGGTTCTCCCGCCGTTCCGCGCGGCGGTCGGCCCAGTTCTTCCGGTTCTCGTGCACACCGTGTTCGGCGCCGAGGATACGCTTGCGGCCCTTGTGCTCGGGCCGGGCGTGGAGTTCACGGGCGGAGGTCAGCAGCGTGAAGGCTTTGCCGTCCTTGAGACGCAGCACGCCGCGGCATGCGAAAAGAGGGGTGTTGAAGGTGGCGAATGCGCAGGTCACGCCGTCGCCCTCGTCGGTGGCCTCACCGTCGAGGGCGACGTCGGTGATCTCCAGACGATCGTGGTTACCGGTGACCAGGTCAGCGATGGCCTCGTGACCTTCGGCGGTGTGCAGGTTCCAGGTGAAAGTGACCAGGTCACGCCAGAACCCGGTCTCCAGGAACAGGTCCGTGGTGCGTTGGGCGGCGGTGGCCGGGTCGGTCTCGGCCAGGGCTGCGCTGAAGTCGGCGAACCAGTCCAGGACGGTGGCGTCCAGGTCTGAGACATCGGTGGCGGTGGTGACGGGTGCAGACAAGTTGGGGCCTTTCGGGGAGAGGTCGGGCAACATGTCGACCATCCATGTATGACGACGGTCACATCATTGGTCGATCGTCGACCACCCTAGAGTTTTCCTGCCCCCTCCATCGACCGTACTATCCATACAGTTTTCCATACAGAAACAGTCATCGCCCGATACCCCGGCAGGTCCGCCATGGTCAGCACCCCCGTTCCCCCTCCATCCGACCACGCGCCCCAGGACATCACCGGGGGTGATCACCTACCCCCGGGCAAGGCCTGCGATGCGTCGCACCGCGTCCTCCACCGCCCACTCGGCATCGGCCGAATGCCCCTTGACCCCGGCGTCCAACTCGGCGACGATCTGCACCGCCGCTGCCACGGATGCCGATGACCACCCCCGCGCTGCACGGACGGTCTTCTCCAGCTTCCACGGCGGCATGCCGAACTCGGCGGCCTGCGAGCGGGGATTGACCCGGTCCCCGTGCACCCGGGCGATGTCGCCGATCATCCCCGACAGCGCCGAAGCCAGCAGCACCGGATGCACGCCGAGCTGCAGGGCCCGGCGCGCCGAGCCGACCGCGGCATCGGAGCGTCCGGCCAGGGCCTGCTCGGCGACATCGAAGCCGGAGACCTCCGCCGAGCCGGTGTAGTAGCGGTGCACCGCCTCCTCGGTGACCTGTCCGTCGGTGTCGGCGACGAGCTGGCTGATCGCACTGGCCAACTCGCGCAGGTCCGAACCGACCGAATCCAACAGTGCCGCGGTGACGTCCGGGGTGACCCGCACCTTGTGCCGACGGAACTCCTGCTCGACGAAGGCCTGTTTCTCCCTGCCCTTGAGTTCGGCGGCGGAATGCACCTGCACCGAGCCAGCCGGACCCTTCTTCGGCAGGCTGGTGACCAGTGACTTCTGCCGACCTTTGCCGGTGTGCATGAGGATCAGCACCACTCCGGGCGCGGGATCGGCGACAGCCTGCTCGATGAGCGCGACAGTCTCCTTCGCGGCCTCCTCGACCCCGGTGATCACCACGATGCGGTCCTCGGCGAACAGGGAGGGGCTGAGCAGTTCGGCGAGCTCCCCGACACTCAACTCGGAGGTCTTTCGCATGTCGACCGGCAGGTCCTTGATCCCCGCGCGCGTGCGGGTGGCGGCGACGATCTGCTGCCGCGCCCGCTCGGCGAGGAACCCCTCGGTGCCGACGATGAGGTTCACCGGTGCCGGTGTGGAACTGCCTCCGGTACTGCCTGCTGCGCTGCCTGCCATGACGACCATCATATAGCCCCGGTTCACCGCCCACTGGCGTGCAGTCCGTCCGGCGCGAGCACCACGGTGCCGTCACGGCACGGGAACGCCACCGGCACCCCGGCCGGGGTGCGCGACGGCATCCCGCGGCTGCGTCCGCAGGACGTCACGACGTAGAGCTCCGGCGGTGGTGTCGCGGTGTTCTCGCGGCGACGTTCCTCGGTCAGGACGCTGCCCTCATCATCGAGGAGCACCACCTCGTAGCGTCCTGGTTCCGTACCGGAAGCGGTGATGATCTGCGGGGCACCTTCGGTCGGGCGTACACCCAGGTACCACTGCACCGTGTCCAGGTCCGTGGACCAGGTGCGGACCAGGCCGGCATCGACTCCTGCCTTCTCGGAGTACGGGCCGGTCGTCAATGACCCACGCTGGACGCCCAGCAGCACCACCACGATGACCACCGCCAGCCCACCTGCCGCCGCTGCCCGCCACCTTCTCGACACCACGACCACCACCAGCGCGGTGCCGGAGGCCACCACCAACCCCGCCCACCCGAACCCACCCGGGGTGTGCAGCACATCGATGCTCGAGAGGTGGGCGGCCACCGTGAGGATCCACCAGGCCGGCAATGCCGCGGCAGTGAGCACCACCGTGCCGGCCCCGGCATGTACCCCGGCGACCAGCGCGCCGAGCATGCCGATGACCGTCACCGGCGGCACCGCCGCACCGACCAGCACATTCGCCAGGATCGCCGTCGGCGAGAACACCCCGGTCATCTGCACGATCACCGGGGCGGTGACCACGTCCGCCACCAGACTCACCGCCACCAGCCCCACCAGCATCGCCTGCCACCGGGCCGGCGGATCATGACGGCCCGCCCGGGTGGTACGACGGTCGGTCCACGCCTGCAGGATCCGGCGTGTGACCAGCGGCGCCAGAGCCACGATCCCGGCGGTCGCCACCACCGACAGGATGAACGCGTACTCCACCGCCAGCCCCGGATCCACCGCCAGCAGCACCAGCACCGCCGCCGACAGGGCGGCGAACCCGTGCGTCCGACGCGCCGACCACACCGCCACCAGGCCCACCCCACCCATCACCGCCGCACGCAGCACACTGGGCTCCGGCCCGACCAGGACGACGAACGCCACCAGGCACACCGCGGCGGCCACGATCTGCGCCCAGCGGGGCGCACGCACGGCCGTGGCCAGCACCAGCACACTGCCGGTGATGATGGCGAGATTCGCCCCGGAGACCGCGGTCAAGTGGGTGAGTCCGGTGGCGAGGAACTCCTCACGGGTGCTGGTCTGCTGCATGCTGATGTCGCCCACGACCATGCCGGGCACCAGCTCCCCGGTATTCCACGGCAATCCATCGGCCGCGTCGCGCAGACTCCCGCGCAGATGCGTGGTGACCCCGGCGACCCCCTCCGGTGTGCCCGTGACCTCGGGCACCTCCCGGGCATTCAGGCTCAACGGCACCAGGGAAGGACGCTCCGACTCCCGTACCGTGGCCACCAGCTGCAGCAGTGTGCCGGGTTGCAGGTCCAACAGCGTGTCGCGCAGGTCGGTGTGGCTGGCGTGACTGTCGCTCGCTGCGTCGGCGATCAGCCACTCGTCGAGGAACACCGGCACCGTACCGAGATCCTCGATGTCGACGGTGAGCAGCACCGTCCCACCGTCGAGCTGTTTGGGGGCGGCCGCCACGGTCACCGGGCCGTCCCAGCTGGAGCTGCCGTTGCGTAGGACGTGGCGGTCGACCCGTGCCACCAACCACGCCGCCCGCGCCGACCAGGCGGCGGCGACCAGCATCGTCAGGGTGAGCGTGCGGGCGACGATGCGTCCCACCGACTCCTCGACGACGCTGCCCGGGCGCCACGGCCCACCCCACCACACAGCCGCCGCGCTGACCACCGCGATGCCCGCGCACACCACCGCCGGCCAGGGCGTTCTGGTCACCACGGTGAGGATGACCGCCAGCCACACCGCCAGGGCGACGGGGACCAGACGGAGGTCGGGCCCACGCCGACTGCGCACCACATCAGGACTGCGTGGGTCCCGGTCCGGAACGGTCCACTCGGTCCCGGAACCCGGCGGCGGGGTGAGATCCGGATTCGGTCTGGGTGCTCGTGCGGATGCGCGTGCAGATGCTCGTGTGGATCCTTCCTCAGACCGTGACATGGTCACGCAGCGCCTCGAACTTCGCCGGTCCGATGCCCTTGACCTCCATCAGCTGCTCCACTGTGGCGAACGCCCCGTGAGTGTCGCGCCAGGCGATGATCGCCTCGGCCGTGGCCGGACCCACCCCGGACAGAGTTGTCAGACCAGCCATGTCCGCCTGGTTGATGTCCACGAGACCGGAGTTCGCGGCAGGATCGGCGGCCGGGCGAGCGTTGTCATCGCCGGTGTCCTTCCCCGCACCAGTTCCATTCGCCGACTGTGCCGACTGTGCCGACTCACCGGGATAGAGCACCCGTGAGCCCTCGGCGTCCACCACGACCTGCATCCCATCGAGCACCGGCTCAGCGAGGTTGATCCCCTGCACCCGACCATCGGCCCGCACCCCACCGGCCTGGTCGATCACCTCGCCGACCCGCTTGTCCCGGCCGACGGTGAGCAGACCGGGACGGTGCACCAACCCCTGCACCGACACAACGACCATCCCCTGCCGTTGTCCCTCCCGGTCGTCCCGGTCTGCACCGTCCCCGGCGTCCTCCCCTGTGTCGTCCCCCGTCGTGTCCCCCGCATTGTCCCCCTGCCCGGTCTCCGAGGCTCCTACCTCCTCGGACATCGGCGACAGACCAGCGACGACGCCCCCTTCGTCGCCACCGCTGTTCCTCATGTCCCCAATCAGCATCACCCCTCCCACTGCCACCACCAGGGCAACAATCACTATCACCACCGTGCGAGCAGACCGGGGACTGATGACAGTCCGACGCTCGAACCGGACATCGGCGAGCTCATGCCCGGGCACCGGCTGGGTCAGGGCCTCTACCCTGTCAGCCACCACACGCCGGGTGCTCTTCCGGGCCTTCGCCGGCCTCGTCCTGGTTTCCGCGTCTCCGCTCATGGGAACAATTCAACCCCACGGCTCCTTGTCGGCCCGCCCGAAAACTGCCTATCGTGCGATGAACATGTGGATAACCGAAGGTGTGTGGATAAGCCTCATATACCTGCTTTGAACAGCGAAAACGGTCGCCACACCGACGGGGAACGACAGCTTCTCGAGAAAATTACGCAGCGTCGACCGACGGCCTCGACGAAGGGGTGCCTCAGTCGCGGACCAGGGAGACACCGACAGCCCCGGGGCCGGTGTGCACCGCCATCGAGTGAGTCACGTCGACCACCGAGATCACCACACAGCCCGGCAACGTCTCGCGCAGGGACGCGCGGAGCTGCTCGGCGACCTCCTCGGCCTCGTTGTGGTGGACGGCCAGGTGCATCGGCACGCAGGGCAGGTCGGCCAGCGGGACCTGGTGGTCGGCCTTGTCCTTGTCCGCCTTGTCCGACTTGTCGGCCCTGTCCTTGCTGGCCTGCTCCTTCTCTGCTCTCTCGGCCTTCTCGGCCTTGTCCTTCTCAGCCTTGTCGGACCGGTCTCCCTTGTCCTTGCTACCGAAGCTGAAGATGCGGGGACGGTACACCGGCTCAGTATCCACGGTGACCTGCGCCTCGGAATCGCTGGCGGCGGGCGTACCGGACTCACTGTCGGCGACATCATCGGAGTCACCGTCACTGTCGGAGTCAGACTCACTGTCCGGAACCTCGGGGTCGGAGTCTGCTGCCACAGAGTCACCGGTGTCCTCTGAGTCCTCAGGGGGTTCAGGAGACACTGGGGGCTCGAGGGGCTCAGCACCTTCGGCAGTGTCAGCCGCCGCGGCACCTGTCGAACTCTCAGCGTCGTCAGCGTCGTCAGCGTCGTCAGCGTCGTCTGCGGCCGTTGCGCTCCCGGCAGCATCGGTCACCTGGACCGAGACCTCGTCCGACGAGGCAGCAGCAACAGTGGCGTCAGCAGCCTCGGCATCAGCCTCCTCCGCAGCAGCCTCCGCCACTGCCCGGTACTCCGCCTCGACCAGGGTCACCAGACGGTCCATCGCCTTCGCCTGCGTCCTCGTCTTCGCGACCAGCTCCAGCTTGCCGCCGGTCAGATGCAGGATCGGCTTGATCGCCAGCGCCGTCGACAACAGTCGCTGACCAGCAGACAAGCGACCACCGCGGGCCATGGCATCCGTCTTCCCCAGGAACAGCCACAGATGACCGGAGTCGATCGCCTGCTGAGCGACCCCACGACACTCGTCCAGCGAACCGCCCTCATCAGCACACCGGGCCGCCGCGATCGCCGCCTGGCCGACCACCATGCCCGCCGACTGGGTGTCCAGCACCGCCACGGTATCCCCCAACACCGACGCTGCCTGCGACGCCGAAGACCACGTCCCCGACAACTCCTTGGAGATGTGCACCGCGACCACACCGTCATCGCCACCGCGTTCCAGCAGGCGGGCGTAGCAGGCCGTCAGTTCCAGGGCGCCCAGACCAGCCGTGGTCTCCTCGTCGCCCTTACCTTCCGCATGGAAGTCGAGGACGGTGATGCCGTACTCCGCCGCCAGGGCCGGGGGCAGACATGCCGAGGAATCTGTGACAACCTTGACCGTCATCGGGCACCCACCCCACGTCCGTCACCTTCGTCGGCATTGGACACACCTACCGGGGGCGGTGCGGCCACCCCCACATTCCAGCCTTCCAGGAACCACCGGGCCGAAGCCCAGAGCTCCGGGCCCGTGGCGTCCGGCTCCGTGGGACGCGCCACCAACTGCGACCAACGGGTGTTCCCCAGCCCGCCGAACATCGGGTAGTGCGACACCGGGACGTCCAGCAGACGCGAGGTCAGCGCACCGATCGTGCCACCATGGGCCACCAGCATCACCGAGCCGGTGTCCCACGCCGTCGTCGACATGAGATCGGTGACGACTGCCGCGGCACGCTCGGACACCTCCAGCCGGGTCTCCCCACCCGGCGGTGCCCACGTCGGGTTCAGACGCCAGTGCGACCGCTGCCCGGGGAACAGCGAATCCACCTCGCTGTGACCCTTGCCTGACCACTCCCCCAGGTCGGTCTCACGCAGCCGCCGGTCAGTGCCGAACTCCAGGCCCAGGGCCTCAGCCAGCACCCCGGCGGTGTCCATGGCACGCTCCAGATCGGAACTGATGATCGTCCCGATCGGCCAGGACGCCAGCTCCACCGCGGCAGAACGCGCCTCAGCCAGGCCATTCTCCGACAGCGGGGTATCCATCTGCCCCTGCATCCGGCCGGTGAGGTTGAACTCGGTCTGACCGTGGCGGATGAGGATCAGCCGTCGCTCCGGGAGACGACCGCCGGACGCACCGGATCCAGCAGTGCCGCCAGATTCGCCCTGGCTCAGGTCAGTCGGCTTTCCCGGATGCACGGTCATCAGTTCCCCTTAGAGCTCGTCCTCGTCCGGAGCGGGGCCGGCCAGCGGAAGGTCTTCGACACTCTGGGCAGACAGCGTGTTGTCCACCGGGGTGGTCGCGTCGAGCTCGGTGACGTCGGCATCGGACGACCAGACCCCACGGTCGGCCTGCTCCACGCCCTCGACCTCGACAGTCGGGCAGTCACGGTACAGCCGGTCGAGGGCGTAGTAGGAACGCTCCTCACGACGCTGGACGTGCACGATGATGGTGCCGTAATCCAGCAGCACCCACCGGTTGTCGCGGTGCCCCTCGCGCATGCGGGGCTTCATTCCGATCTCGGAAAGCTTCTCCTCGATCTCGTCGACAATGGAGTCGACCATGCGCTCATTGTCGCCGGTGACCAGCACGAAGCAGTCCGCGAGAGGCATGCGGGACGTCACGTCGACGACGACGATGTCCTCTCCGAACTTCTCGGCGGCTGCGCGGGCGGCAATTCCCGCGTGGTTGATGGAGTCGGCGCTAGCGGTCACGTGCTGTACAGATCCTTTGCGTGGGTACGTGGGTGAAGAGGATTGGAAGTGAATCGAAAAAGGACAATCCTCAGACGATTCTACAAGGCACGGTAAGTAATGCCGCATTCGTCAGAACCAGCCCTCCGGGAACCGGTCGCCGTCACCGTCCGGGTCCCAGTCGACGTCCGGTTCGTGGTAGTACTCGTCATCCTGCGCCAGAGGCGCCGCACCGACCGCAGGAACCGCCGGGGGCGCAGCGGCCCCAGCTGCCCCGGCATCCACGGCATTGTCCTCTCCCGTGTCCTCCCCCGCCACGGCCCACGGCAGGCCACCAGGGTGGTTGGCGCGGTACAGCGCCGTCTTGGCGATGTACTGCACCACACCGTCGGGCACCAGGTACCAGACCGACCGGCCGTCCAACGCCCGCTCCCGGATGTCGGTCGAGGAAATCGCCATCGCCGGGATGTTCACCAGGCTCAGTCGGTCGGAGTCGACCTGGCTGCGCAGCGCCTCCCCGGCGTCCTCCAGGTTGTACCCGGGGCGGGTGACGCCCACGCAGTGCGCCAGGTTGAAGACATCCTCCCAGTGCTTCCAGGTCACGATGCGTTCCAGGGCGTCGGCACCGGTGATGAAGAACAGTTCCGCCTCCGGGTAGCGGCGCTGGATGTCCTTGAGGGTGTCCACGGTGTAGGTGGCCCCGGGCCGGTCGATGTCCACCCGGGAGACCAGGAACAACGGGTTGGACGCCGTGGCGATCACGGTCATCAGGTAGCGGTCCTCGGCGGCGGTGACGCGCTTGTCACGCTTCTGCCACGGATGCCCGGTCGGCACGTAGATCACCAGATCCAGGCCGAACATGTCGGCGACTTCACTGCCGGCCACGAGGTGCCCGTTGTGGATCGGGTCGAAGGTCCCGCCCATGACCCCGATGCGCCGCGGGGGCTTGTCGGGGAAACGGTCGGGACGTACCGCCGGGTGTGTGGTCTGGTTCACGTCAGTCACGGTCCAGAAGTCTACCTGTTCACACTCGGTGCCCCGGCTCAGTGCCCTCAGGTGCGGATGTCGTGATTCTCCCCGGGTGCGCCCCGGGCCGCGATACGCTCAATGGCATGAGCCCGAAGACGAAGTCCGCATCCGGGTCAGCATCCGGCCGCCACGGCACGAACCCGTGGAAGCCGAACCAGCACGGCGCCTGGCCGATGATCGCCATCCCGGTGGTCGTCGGACTGTTCTGGATGCTGAAGGTCTGGGACACCCTCAACCCGGTCGACCGTGGCGACGGGATGGACGGTACCGCGGGCATGGTGCTGACCTTCCTCGCGGTCACCATCGCCTGGGTGGTGGGCTACCACGCCTTCTTCGCCCTGGGGATCTGGATGAAGGCCCGCAACGCCACCCTGCGCAACGCCTCACGGACCCCGACGCTGGTGTACGGCGTCATTGCCGGGGCCGCCGCCATCGTCGCCCTGTTGCTGCAGCCGCACCTGCTCTGGTGGTCGGTGGTCTTCGTCCCGCTGGTCGCCATCGCCATCTACGAGACCTGGCGCGGGACGCCACGCTCCCTGCTGTCCGGTGTGGCCACCACGGCCGCGTCGGCGTTCATCGTGCCGGTCGCCGCGACGGTCGGACTGGGGGCGTCCCGACCGGTCTCCGGCGGGGTGACCTGGACGTCCAACCTGTTCACCACCGAGGTTGTCGACGCTGTGCCGGCGGCCGTGTGGGTCACGGTCGCCTGGCTGCTGCTGTACACGGTGGGCACGGTGCCCTACGTGAAGACGATGATCCGCAAGAAGGGCGACCAGTCCTGGCTGATCGGATCCCAGGTGTACCACCTGCTGGCACTGGTGGCCGTGGTGGCGACGTTCCCGGTCAAGTACCTGCACTGGGCTGCCTGGCTGGTGGCGGTGGTGGCCTTCGCCGTGGCGTTGTGGCGGAGCCGGGCAATCCCGGCCTCCGCCGCGGCCGGTAACCCGTGGCCGCCGAAGAAGGTCGGTGTCCGTGAGGTCCCGCTGCACGCCGCAGTCGCCCTGGCCTGCCTGGTGGCCGCGCTGTTCTATGACGGTCCGCTGATGCTGTTCATCTAGTCCCCCTCTGCGGACGCCCTCCTAAGACAGCAGACCAGCGAGGGCGTCGGCGGCGCGACGGTCACCGGCGGTCGCGGCGTCCGGATCCGCCACGGCCGCGCTGAAGTACTCGGCGTGAACGCCGGCATCGTCCTCATCGGTTAAGGCGAGGAACACCGAGCGAGGGCCGAAGTCACAGACGAAGTCGTCGGTGACGCAGTAGCTGTGCACCGGGTAGGACGTCTGCCCGCCGGTCAGCAGCTCCGGTGTGCGGTGGAAGGGATTGCCGAGGTACATCGCGCCACGCAGCCGGCCCTGCTCGGCGAGCTGGTGCTGCACCGGCCCGAGTACGGCCACACCCTGGGAATAGGCCAGGGAGACGTAGTCCGGGGTGCAGCCGGTGGTGGCCTCATAGTCCTCGACGGTCTCGATGCCACCCGGCAGTCCACGGGCCATGGAGTCGGCGAACTGGCCCACCCCGGTGACCAGGACCAACGGGTCGATGTCCTCCCCTGCCTCGCCGACGGGGAATCGGGCCGGGTACCTGGCCGCGTCGACGGCAAGCACCCGGGCGTTGGTCTCGTCGAAGAGATCAGGGTGAACCTGGGTGGTGTAGTCGAGGAAGCGGTGAAGAGTCTCCCCCTCATAGCCGTTCGAGTAACCGTTGGACGCGCTGGCCGGGTAGGTGTCGTTCTCCTCGCTGCCGCGGGCGGTCAGGACGACCACCTCGGGGCAGTCGTCAGCAGAAACCGCCGCCAGATCCGGCTGTGCGGTTCCGGCGGCGGCCGTCCCCGCTCCCCCGATCACGAAGGCGAGGGCGACGGTTGCGACAACGGTACGGCGGGGGCGCGTTCTCTCCATGGTTCCCCAGACTACGTTTCCCACCCCGAAGAACCCGCCGATGGAGCCCCTTAGGACTTAGGGCCGGACCTGACCGTCGCCGTTGACGACCCACTTGGTGCTGGTCAGCTCGGGCAGGCCCATCGGACCGCGGGCATGCAGCTTCTGGGTGGAGATGCCGATCTCGGCGCCGAAGCCGAACATCTCGCCGTCGGTCCAGGCGGTGGAGGTGTTGACCATCACCGCGGCGGCGTCCACGTTCTGCTCGAAGTAGCGGGTCACCCGGTAGTCGGTGGCGCTGACGCCCTCGGTGTGGCCGGTGGTGTAGCGGCTGATGTGGTCGACGGCGGCCTCGACACCGTCGACGATGGCGGCGGCGATGTCGAAGGAGCCGTACTCCTCGACCCAGTCCTTCTCCTCAGCCTGGACGACACCGCCGACGCCCAGGGCGGAGAGCTCGGAGACCTCACCGTGGACGGTGACCCCGGCGTCCTGCAGGGCGGTGAGCACCTTCTTCTTGTCCTCGTCGGGCAGCGCGGCGTCCAACAGGACGACCTCGGTGGCGTTGCACACCGAGCAGCGGCGGGTCTTGCCGTTGATGACCAGCTGGATCGCCTCGTCGACATCCGCGGAGCCATCGATGTAGAAGTGGCAGTTACCCGTGCCGGTCTCGATCGCCGGGACGGTCGCCCCGGTGACCACCGCGTTGATCAGGCCTGCGCCACCGCGCGGGATGACGATGTCGACCAGGCCACGGGCGGTGATCAGGTCCTGCACCGAATCGTGGGTCTCACACGGCAGCAGCTGGACGGTCTCACGCGGCAGGCCGTGCTCCACACAGACCTCCTGCAGGATCTCCACCAGACGGGTGTTGGAGTTCTGGGCGGACTTCGAACCGCGTAGCAGCGGGACGTTGCCGGACTTCACGGCCAGGCCGAAGGCATCCACGGTGACGTTCGGGCGTGCCTCGTAGACCATGCCCATCACGCCGAGCGGGACCCGGATCTGGCGCATCTGCAGGCCGTTGGGGCGGGTGGAGCCGCGCACCACGTCACCGACCGGGTCGGCGAGGTCGGCGACCTGGCGCAGGCCACCGGCGATGCCCTCGATACGGGCGGCGTCCAGGGCGAGGCGGTCGATGAGTGCCTCGGACATCCCGCGCTTACGTCCGGCGTCGATGTCCTTCTCATTCGCCTCGATGATCGAGGCGGTCTCGGCGACCAGGCGGTCGGCGGCATCGATGAGCAGGTCGTTCTTCTGGGTGGTGGTGAGCGCGGGGTGCCGCGACACCTCGCGGGCCTTCGCGGCCTTGGCCAGGACCTCCTCGCGCTCGGCGGCGCGGGTCGGGGTAAGTCCGGCGGTGGATTCGGTGGCTGGGGTGATCGTCGCGTCGGTCATGGTTACCAAGGGTACGTGATCGACGCCCCAAAATCACCCAGATTGTTCAACAATCTCGTGGCGGGGCTAATTGAGGCCCGATTACGTGGCGCCGTAGACCCTCGACTGACGGTTGGAGTAGGTCGCCATGTAGTCCACGTGCACCACCGGACGCTGTGCGAACTCCGGCAGCTCATTGGTGGACTTGCCGATCATGCCCTCCAGTGTGGCGGAGTCGTAGTTCACCTCGCCGCGGCCGATGAGCACACCGTCCGGCCCGACGACGTCCAGCACCTCGCCGGAGGTGAAGCCACCGTCCACCCGGGTCAGGCCGACCGCGAGCAGCGAGCTGTGCCGCTCCATCGCCGCCGCCGCACCAGCGTCCAGATGCAGGGTGCCGGCGGAGTCCGCGGCGTAGAGCACCCAGAACTTCCAGGCCGACAGACGGTCCTCGCGGGGCCAGAAACAGGTTCCGACCTCCGCCTGGTCCAGGGCAGAACCGATGTTCTCCGTGGAGGTCAGCAGCACCGGGATACCCGCACGGGACGCCAGGCGTGCCGCCGACACCTTCGCGGCCATGCCGCCGGTGCCCAGGCGTCCACCGTCACCGGCGACGACACCGCGCAGATCCTTGCCGCTCTTGACCTCCGCGATGAAGCGGGCGTCGGGCTCGGCCGGGTTACGGTCGTAGAGGCCGGCGACGTCGGAGAGCAGCACCAGCGCATCAGCGTAGGCCAGGTGGGACACCAGGGATGCCAGACGGTCATTGTCACCGAAGCGCATCTCCGAGGTCGCGACCGTGTCATTCTCGTTGACGATCGGGACAGCCTTGAGCTGGCGCAGTCGGTCGATGGTGCGCTGGGTGTTGCGGGCACGGTCACGGCGGGCCGCATCGGAGGCGGTGAGCAGAACCTGGCCGATCGACCGGCCGTAACGGGCGAAACTGCGGGCCCACTCCTGGGCGAGCAGCACCTGGCCGGCCGCGGCGCACGCCTGTTTGGACGCCAGGTCGGTCGGCTTCTGGGTCAGCCCCAGCGGGCCCATACCGCAGGCCACCGCACCGGAGGACACCACGATCACGTCGGTGTCGCGGTCCATGCGGGCCTCGAGGGCATCGGCGATGACGTCGATACGCTCCGGGCTGACCAGTCCGGTGTCGTCGGTGAGGCTGGACGAACCGATCTTCACGACAACGCGCTTGGCGGTCCGGATCGTGGTGCGGACATCAGAACGGTGCCCGTACTCCGGGTCCTCCTCACTGGCCTCGGAATCCGGGAACTCCTTGGTCGTGGCGGGGATGACCGGACCGGGCTGATGCACCGCGTCCGTCCCGAACTCCAGCGAGGCGGGGTACTCGAACACGGACGTCGAATCGGCCTCGCTTTCAGCAGAGGAGCCGGAGTCACCGGCGGACGCAGGGGCATCAGTTGTGTCGGACATGCCCTTCATTATTACCTGCCGACGGACCCAATCGCCATCGAACTGGAATGAACAGTGCAGACGCCGATGCAGACACCGTGGTCTCAGCCCTCCCAGCGGTCGCGACTGGCCTCCTCGCCATCACCGAAATCGAACTCGTCGATCAGACCACGGCGGGCCTGGGAGGCGCGCTTACGCTCCGCCGGGGTCGAGCGGTCGTTACGCTCCAGACGGCGGTCAGTGCCGCGTCCGGAGGGCATCAGGTCCACGCCCGCGGCGGTCTGCGGCTCCCACTCGAAGGTGATGTCACCGATGGTCACCTCACTGCCCTCGACAGCGCCGGCCTTGTACAGGGCGTCCTCCACCCCCGCCTTGGCGAACCGGTCGGCGAGGTAACCCACCGCCTCGTCGTTCTCGAAATCGGTCTGCAGGATCCAGCGCTCCAACTTGCGGCCGGTGATGATGAAGGCGTCCTCGAACTGCGGGTCCGGGGCGATGTCGAACTCCACGTCCCTGCCACCGCGGCGACGCTGCCCCTTCGGGGTGATGACCTGCGGGGGTGCCACCTCCTCCGGCGGGTGTGCGGCGCGGTGCTCGCGGACGATCTCCATGAGCTTGTAGCGCAGCGGGTCCAGTCCCTCATGGCTGGCGGTGGAGATCTCGAAGACCGGCCAGCCGAACTCCTCCTCCAGGTCCGGGCGCATCAGCTCGGCCATCTCCCGGGCGTCCGGCACGTCGATCTTGTTGAGGATGATGATGCGGGGGCGCTCGCTGAGATCGCCCAGCCCGGCATCCACCGACAGCTCCGACTGGTAGGACGCCAGCTCGGCCTCCAGGGCACGGATGTCGTCCAACGGGTTACGGTCGGACTCCAGCGCCGCACAATCCACCACATGGGCGAGCACGGCGGTGCGCTCGATGTGGCGCAGGAAGTCCAGGCCCAGGCCCTTGCCCTCGCTGGCACCCGGGATCAGTCCCGGGACATCGGCGATGGTGAAGACGTCATGGGCGACGTTGACCACGCCAAGGTTCGGCTGCAGGGTGGTGAACGGGTAGTCCGCGATCTTCGGCTTCGCCGCCGACAGCACGCTGACCAGGGAGGACTTGCCCGCCGAGGGGAAGCCGACCAGGCCCACGTCCGCCATCGACTTCAGCTCGATGGTGACGTCCTTGATCTCACCGGGCTCACCGAGCAGAGCGAAACCGGGCGCCTTGCGGGCCTTCGACACCAGTGACGCATTGCCGAGCCCACCGTGGCCGCCGGCGGCGACGATGACGCGCTGGCCCTTGGTGGTCATGTCGGCGATGATCTCGCCCTTGTCATCCTGCAGCACGGTTCCGGCCGGGACCTGGAGCACCAGGTCCTCGCCGCGGGCACCGTGGCGGTGGTCGCCGGCACCGTTGGCGCCACGCTTCGCCTTCAGGTGCGGGTGGAAGTGGAAGTCCAGCAGGGTGTGGACCTGCGGGTCGACCTCGAGGATGACGTCCCCGCCGTGTCCGCCGTTGCCGCCGTCGGGGCCGCCCAGCGGGATGAACTTCTCGCGGCGCACCGAGGCGCAGCCGTTCCCGCCGTCGCCAGCCTGCACATGCAGGACGACGCGGTCGACGAAGCGTGACATATGTGAACGCCTTCCCAGGTCAAGTAATAAGAGTGAATCTGTCTGATCCTACCATCTGGGACGCTCAACACCGGTCCGGTCAAGCAGGGCATCATCGGGCGGGCCGGGTCGCGGCCAGTGCGCGGGGCGGGCGCGGGGTACCGAAGCCTGGCGGATCTGACCGCCCACCGCCAACGCACCGCCGAATCCGCCAGGCTTGGGTACCGCCGAGCTCTTCGCCCTCACGTTCCCCCCTTGCCTGCCTCCCACCCACCGACAGAAAGCCCGAAGCCCGGCCACCGTAGCGTCCTGCCGGTAGACTTGCAGCCCAAGGGGACAAAACAAGGGGAATACATGGGGACACCGAGAAAATTCTGGCGGACGCGCGAACTACGAGCGTCCGGAAAAACACGCAAACAAATCACCAGGGCGCTCCAGCGGGGCGAACTGCACCGGCTGGCCCGTGGGCTCTACACCACCGAAACGCCGGACGACCTACTCACCCTCCAGGGGCTGAGCTGGATGAACCCCGGCCTGGTCTACACCGGCACCACCGCCGGCTTCATCCACGGGGCGTGTCCCATGACGTGGCCGGCACAGGCGGCCACCGTCCGGGGACGCAGCGACGACGGGGGCGAGCTACTGTCCTTGTCCACCGCTGCCACCGGGCCGACCACGCGGGCGAAGGGCGTACGAGTGGTCTCGCTCATCGAAGCAGCCACCACCATGACCCACACGAAGCTCGATGAACTGCACCGCGCCGTGGAGTGGCAGTACCAGGGAACGCAAGGGAATGAACGTCTCGCCGAGCATCTCGCCGCACTGCCACCGCGCCGCCGGGCCATCGCCGCGGAACTCCTCGACGGAACCCTCACCGGCACCGCGAGCAGCCTGGAACTGAAGGCCGTCCGCGGGATCGTCGCTGCCTTGGACGGTCTGGACGTCACGGTCCAGGTCAATGAAATGGTGCTGGGTTACCGCTTCGACATCGTGATCCCGGAGGTGAAGGTCTGCATCGAGATCGACAGTCAGACGTACCACGCGGCCGGTAAAGCACGGACCAGCGCCTTCCTCAACGACCGGTGGAAGGGTAACGCGGCAGCGCGGTGGGGGTACACGCTGCTGCGCTACTCCGACGTGGACGTCAATCAGGCGATGCCGTTCCTCCAGGAGCAGGTGCGCGACACCATCGAGTTCATCCTGGAGCACCCACGGGGACGTGCAGCGCGTAGGAGGAAGATCCTCACGGACCAGGAGTGGTGGCTGTGGCACCCGTGGCGGGTCGCCCCCTTCGGGAAAAGACGCCGGTAGGGAGGACGGCACCCGCTGGCGGTCTCTAGTGTGCAGGCGACCGTGTTCGCAGGGGGTCGTGCTTGCTCCTGGGGACCCTAGCCTGGCAGAATCAGCCAGCTGCTGCCAGTGGCCGGTCCAATCCGCCAGGCTTCGGTACCTTCCGGGCCCCTCGGCTGGATGAAACATCGCCTAGCAGGCGCCAGCGCAGGGCGGTAGCAGAAGAACGAGGGGCAGCCCCCGGACACACGAAACCCCCGCAGCCTGTGGCGTGCGGGGGTTGTCGCGGAAAACGCGCGTCGGGACTAGGCCTCGACGGTCTCGCTCTCGACGATGTTCACGAGGCGACGGTTACGGCGGGTGCTGAACTGCACGGCGCCGGCCTTCAGCGCGAACAGGGTGTCGTCGCCACCACGGCCGACGTTCTCACCCGGGTGGAACGAGGTACCGCGCTGACGGATCAGGATCTCGCCGGCCTTGACCTGCTGACCACCGAACCGCTTGACACCGAGACGCTTGGACTCGGAATCGCGACCGTTGCTGGAGCTGGATGCACCCTTCTTGTGTGCCATGGTCTTTTCCCTCCTCGGAAAAGTTGTACCGCCGCACGAAGCACAGCGGTCGCTGGGTTTACTTGATGCCGGTGACCTTGAGGACGGTCAGCTGCTGACGGTGACCGTAACGGCGCTTGTAACCGGTCTTGTTCCGGTAGTGCATGCCGTTGATCTTCTTACCCTTGGTCTGCTCGACGATCTCAGCAGCAACGGTCTTGTCGGCAAGCTTGTCACCGGTGGTGATGTCAGCGCCATCGACGAGGAGAACCGGGGTGAGAGCCACGGACGCACCCGGCTCACCCTCGATCTTCTCGACCTTGACGAAGTCGCCTTCGGCGACCTTGTACTGCTTGCCGCCGGTCTTGACGATCGCGTACATGGAAGGGCTACCCCTTTGTTTCTCTACTCGGCTCAGGCCGCCCCTCCACCGCTGTCTCGACCCATCTGTGCTGGGCCGACGGCCTGAAAGGCAATCTGACTGGACTTACGTTTTTCGTTCGTGCTTTGCGCCCGACGGTCCCGGCACGAGGCACATGGGGACAACTGTCGAACGCCGACTGCCCAAGGCTACCGTCACTGCCCCGGAAAACAAAATCTCGCAGGGCGCGTAATCACACGCGTCCCTATGATGTTATCTGACACCATTTCTCTGGCCCGTTCCCCGCCGGGAACCCCGAGGACATCCCGCGCATTCCACGGGCAGAGAAGAAAGGAGGACACGACACATGGATGACATCCTCAACCTGCCGTCCGTCGACCAGCTCTACGCTGACAGCCCGCTCAGCCCGGAGCGGCTCACCGAGATGCTCGCCCACGCCGTCGACCCGGACACCCCGGACCCGGGCGTGGAGATCCCCGGTGGCGACGGTGGTGACAGCGCCCAGGTCGACCTCGACGAGTTCGACGACACCGGGGACGCCGCGGACGCCCACTCCCCCGCCGACGACATTCCGGACGCTCTCGCCGACACCGGCGACGACACTGCGCCCAACCTGTTCGCCGACGACCTCACCGACGGCGACGGCGACGGCGCTGCCGCCGGCGACGCCGGAGCGTCCTACCCGGAGGCCGATCCCGACGACCCGCTCGCGGACTTCTAGGAGGGGACGGACTGTATGGGACAGATGGACATCACCCACGAGCGCGTCCTGGTCGAACGGGCCCAGTCGGGCGACGAGAAGGCCTTCGCGGAACTGGTCACCGACGCACACCGTCGGATGTGGGCGGTGGCGATCTCGATCACCGGCGACGCCCACGATGCCGAGGACGCGGTGCAGAACGCCATGATCTCGGCGTGGAAGAACATCGGGGAGTTCCGTCCCGAAGCCCGGTTCTCCACCTGGATCTACCGCATCGCCTCCAATGCGGCGCTGCAGGTCGTCCGCGCACGCAAGGCCGTACCGGACGAGGACGCCGGGGTCGACGAGGTCGACACCGCCTCACCGGTGGCCGAGCAGGTGCCAGCGACCATCGTGGTGCGGGAGGCACTCAACGACCTGGACCAGGTGTTCAAGGAGGCACTGGTGCTGCGCGAGTACGCCGGCCTGAGCCTCGAGGAGATCGCCGCCCACCAGGGGGTCGGGGCGTCGACGGTGAAGACCCGGCTGCACCGGGCGCGCACCAAGGCCCGGGAGAACCTCACCACCGCCGGTGTGAGCCTCTAGACCGGGCTCTAGATGAAGCCGTAGTAGCTGAGGTACTCCTCGGCCTCCGACTGCTCGTCACCGGTGGCCATCAGGAAGTGGACCAGCAGCTCCTCGTCGGGATACCAGACCACAGCACGGTTGGCCAGGGCACCTTCCGTTTCGATGTAGTAGACCTCCCCGTCACCAGAATCAACCTCGGTCAACGTGACATCATCGGAGGCTTCCAGGGTATCCATGATCTCCACGGCATCGTCCCCGCCGTACAGGGACGGGGAGAGAGGTGTCTTGTCGGAATGCACCGGGTTCTCCGACTCACTGTCGATCGTGCAGTACCGCGCGGCATATGTAGCGTCGCCGGACCAGGGGAAGCCAAACTCGGCGACATCGGAGTTGTCCACAGCGCACCGTGCGACCCGCTCGGTAAAGTCCTCGGGGAGGTAGGCATCTGACCCGGGGATCATCTCGGTGACCGGCAGGTACGGTCCCGAGGTCTCGCTCGCGGAGAGGAAGGGACCGTCGGATCCGGCGGTGGTGCCGTTGTCGGTGTCGTTGTCGGTGTCGTTGTCCGGCTCCGCGGGATCGGGGGACGCTGCGGTGGTCTGGTTCCCGCCGCCTCCGCCATTGCCGCCGTCGTTCTCGTCGTCGTCACCGCCGGAGAGTCCGGTGCTCCAGGCGAG
The DNA here is from genome assembly GCF_052264515.1 of Candidatus Corynebacterium faecigallinarum. Taxonomy (NCBI): domain Bacteria; kingdom Bacillati; phylum Actinomycetota; class Actinomycetes; order Mycobacteriales; family Corynebacteriaceae; genus Corynebacterium; species Candidatus Corynebacterium faecigallinarum. The sequence continues at coordinate 47,948 of NZ_JBQQOC010000011.1, read as the reverse complement.
GATGCCGCCGCCGACCAGCAGCGCAACCACTCCCGCGCCGATCGCCAGCGGAAGCTTCGAGCCGCCGGACTTTCCGGTGTTGTTGGTGTTGCCGGAGCTGAGGCTGGACGGGGTCGGCGCAGTCTGCTGCTGCGGAGCGGGCGCCTCAGCGGGCGGGACGTCCTGCTGCGCGCGGGGAGGCTGCTGGTCGAAGGGCGAGGTGCCCGTGTCCCCCGACGCGGGTGCTGCGCCCCACGCCGAGCCGGCAGCCGCACCGGCCGCGCCGGCCGCCCCAGCTCCGGCGGCCCCTGCCGCTGCAGCACCGAAGGGGTTCGAACTGTCGCCGCCCTGCGGGCGTCCTGCCCCACCCGCAGCACCGGCAGCGGGCGCGGAGAAGCCGCGCATCGTCGCCACCAACGCACCGCGGGCGACGACGGTTTTCGGGTCGTCCAGGCGCACCACCCGGCCGACCTGGGCCAGCTGCTCGTGAACATAAGGAATACGGGAGGAGCCACCGGTGAGGTAGATGCCCGTCGACTCCCCCTCCACACCGGCCTCGCGCAGCACCGCCTGGGTCATCTCGCGGGCCCGCTCGATCGGCTGCGCGATGATCTCGTTGAACTGCGCGCGGGTGATCAGCACATCGCGGTCGCCCGAAGGCGTGGAGATGGTGATCGTGGCCGAGGAGGTGTCGGAGAGCATCTCCTTGGCCTGCCGGATGTTCTCCTCCATCGCGTTCATCACCGACACCGGCGCCGAACGCAGGGAGTCCGCCAGATCCGGGTCGTCGTGCTCGACCTGCTCGATGAGCCACCGGTAGACGAGGTTGTCGATGGTGCGTCCACCCAGGCTGTTGTCACCACGGGCGGCGACCACCCGGTAGTCGCCGGACGCCTCCGCCCGCAGCACCGCAACGTCCAACGTGCCGCCACCGAAGTCATACACCGCGACATGGTCACCGGGCGCCACGTTCTGCTGCGCGACGTAGTGGATCGCCGCCGCCCGCGGCTCGGAGATCACCCGCACGTCCACGTCCCGGGCCCAGTCCTGGGCACGGGCGGCGTCGACCAGGTTGCCCAGGGCGTGGGCCGACCACTGCTCCGGATGGGTCAGCGTGACCGACGCCGGTGCGGTGCCGGCGTGCTGCTCGACGGCACGCTGCACGACAGAGTTCAGTACCGCGCCGATGACCTGCCGGGCCTCGATGTCGTCACCGCCGAGCTGGACCGTCTCGTGGTCGATGAAGCGCTTCGGTGAGAGGATCAGCCGCAGCGGGTCACGGCGTCCGGCGTGCAGCGCGGTGTCACCGGTGAGGACGGTGGACCCGCCCGTGTCGTTGCCGTCCACGTAGACCGCCGACGGAATGAGGTTGGAGCGATGGGTCAGCGCGAGTGTCTCCACGGAACCACTGCCCGGCGCGGTGTGTGCCGCGGCCGAGTTGCTGGTTCCGAAGTCGATCGCCAGGTGCCATGCTTCAGACATTGGGGCGGGGGTCCTTTCTCCAGGGACGTCTGTCGGGGTTTATCGGGGTTATTGTGCGTTGGTGCTGGTTGTCCAGAGTGCCTGGTACAGCACGATCAGCCGTTCGCGGGCATCGTCCTCCGCGGAGGACAACGGTGCCATCGCCAGCTGACGCAGCAGTTCCAGGGAGCTGCGGAGTTCGGTGAGAAACTCCCCTTCCCCGGTGCCGGGGTCCAGCCCCAGCTTCTCAGGGGCGGTGCGTCCCTGCAGTGCATGGCGCAGACGGGGGATCAGCTGGGAGTCCGGGGTGCCGGCGACGGTGTCCCGGAAACTGCGGTAGAGCAGCACCGTGTTCATCACCGGCTGGGACAGCAGGACCGACTGCACCCAGCGGACGTGTTCGCGGAACTCCGGGCGTCCGGCCAGGCTGTCGAGTGTCTCCACGAAACGCACCGCCCGTTGCAGCACGGCGAAGTGCGCCATCTCCCCGGTGATCGCCGTGGACAGGCGTTCGATGCCGGACACCTGCAGCATCCAGTGCATCAGCCCCACACTGCCGGACTCCGCGGCGACGGTGCGGCCGTAGTAGACGCCGTACTCGCCGAGGGTGTCCAGCAGATTGTCGCGGGACGCTGCGGTCAGCCCGGGCACGACGCCGGAGGGGTCCGGCAGTTCGACGGCGTCGATGAGCTGATCGCGCGTCAGCCCCGCCAGGGGGCGCAGGGCGCGTGCGGTGTCCTCGTTCACCCGGCCGGTCAGGGCGGATTCGGCGAGCAGACCGGACAGCGGCATCACGGTGGAGACGGTGCCGCCGAGCAGGTCGGCGATGCGTCCGGCGTACTCTCCGGCGTGGTCGATGGGGTCGCGCGTCCCGAACGCCCCGGCGCCGAAGGAGTCGGCGCGGGAGATGACACCGACGGTGGTCAGTGGGGTCATGTTCAGCTCGGTGAGCAGCTCGCGTTCATCGGCCCGGGGTGCGGAGTCCGACAGGAAGACCACGCAGTCGGCCCAGGCACTCGCCCGGCGGGTATCGCGGCTGCCCTCCACCAGGATGCTGCGGGTGCGCTGCTCATTCTCCACGGTGAGGGTGGCCGTACCCGGGGTGTCGATGACGCCGAGGGCGTCCAGCCGGGAGACGGGCACGAACTGGCGGATGTAGTCCACCTCGTCGAGGGGACGGCCCAGGTGCTTCAGCGGGCGGCCCGCCAGGGCGACCGTGTCGACGCGTCCGTCCGAACCGTGGATCTCGGCGCGCGCCGGTGCGCCCTGTTCGTGGATGCTCACCGCCATGGTGCACTCCAGGGACCCGGTGGCGGCGATGTCGGTCTCGGTCAGGGCGTTGACCAGGGTGGACTTGCCGGACTTCAGCCGGCCGATCACCGCGACACGGGGCGGGCGGTCGATCATGTCGCGCAGCTCCGCGGCCTTCTCCCCCAGGCCCTCCCCGCCGGTGGCCAGGGCGTCGATGCTCTGCACCAGCAGCTGCTGCAGCGCCCGGGTCTGTTCGGCGAAGGCGTCCGTTCCCGCTGTCGCTGTCATCACGCCTCCCCCTCCTGGTTGAGCCGGCCCAGGTGTGCGTTGATCTCGTCGATGGTGGCGGCCACGATCTTCTCGTTCTTGGTGAGTCGCTCGATGCTCTGCTTACGTTCGGATTCGGAGGTGCGCGCGGCATCCTTGGCCTTCTGCATCCGCTCCTGCACCTCTTTCTGACGTTGGCGGATGTGCGCCCGGTAGCGCAGCACCATCTCGGTGCGTGCCGCGGTGACCATGGTGTCCATCAGCCGGACGGTGGCCGTGCGGGTGGTCTGGTGGGTTTCACGCAGCCAGGTGACCAGCTGCTGTTTGCCGGTGCGCATCGCCCGGTAGGCCATGTTCACGCCGATCCAGACACCGCCGGCCAGCGGCGCCAGCGGGATGACCATGGTCAGCATGCTGGCGCCGATGAAACCCATCGACAGCATCGTCGGGTCGGCCAGGTCCTTGGTCTTCTTGCCGACCTCGCGGCCCTTGATCTCGTCCGGGGCGACCGACTGCAGTGCCGCGCCGACGACCAGGCCGGTGAGTTCCTCGTTGCCGTCGAAGAGTTCCGCCGCCCGCTCCCGCAGTCCCTCGATGAGCTGGGCCAGGGTGTCCTGCATCGCGGCGTTGAGTTCGGCCTCGATCTGGCTGGTGAACACCTGCGGTTTCGAGCGCAGGACGCGCATGCCCTCGCTGTTGATGCGTTGTGTCCAGGTGTCGACCAGGGCCTGCAGGCGGGCGTCCAGCTCGTCGTTGATCCGGGAGCGGGCGAAGGAGATGTCCCGGGCGAGCAGTTGTTCCCACTCGGCGGCGTGTTCGCGCAGGGTCTCCAGTTCCTGTTGTTCCTGCTCGAGGGCGACGACACCTTCCGAGGGTTCGTTGAACACCCTGATGTCCTCGGCGATGGTCGTCCTGATCGAGGTCAGTGTGGCGACGACCTTCTCCAGTGCCCGTCGCAGACCCATGGTCTCCGGTGCGTCCAACGCCCGTCGGATGGTGTCGCGCAGCTCCACGATGCCGCTGCGGGCGGCGATCTCCCCGGCGCGTTGCGGGTCGGGTTCGTCGACGGCGTCGAGGGCGCGCAGGCTGGACACCCCGATGACGGGGACGTCGACCCCGAGGTGTTCGCGGATCAGGCGGCGGTCGTCGGCGACGATGTCGGCCCAGCGGCGCAGGTTCTTGTCGGTCTTGGTCACCACGACGATCACCGCCCCGACCTGCTCACGGGCCTCGGCGAGGATCTCCATCTCGGGTTTCGTGATGGGTGTGGACGCATCGCACACCACCAGCAGCACCCCGGCACGGTGTGCCTCGCTGAAGGCCGCACTGACGGCGTGCTCGTCGAGGCCGCCGACGCCCGGGGTGTCGACCAGCGTGGTGCCGGTCAGCGCCGGGTAGTCCAGGTCGATGGTGGCGGCGGTGGCCGGGTCCTCGTCGGGCCCGAGTTCGGTGGCGGCGAGGCCGTCGACGGTGACCCAGTCACGCAGTTCGGCGGCGGCCACCGGGGTGCGCTGTCCACCACGGACGAGGTTGACGACCGGTTCCCCGCCGATGTCGCCGGCACCGTGGCTGCTCACCCGGATCGGGGCGGAGGTGCTGGTGAGGACGTCGACCGGCAGCAGGTCGCGGCGTCCGATGAGGGCGTTGACCAGAGATGACTTACCGCGTTTGATCTCACCGACGACGACCACGTTCCCGGCGTGGAAGGAGGCGTCGACCATGGTTTCCGCGGCGGTGGCGGCGGTGTCGTAGCCGTACTTCCTGGCGATCGCCGTGGCGCGCTCCAGCGACTGGCGTGCGGTACGCGTCGCGGGGGACGCAGCTGTGTCCATGAACTCGGTCCTTGTCGGTCCGTGCCGGTCCTTGCGGAGCGCACGCGGTGTGCTCGGGGTCAGGTACGGTTCCACATCCTACGTAGTTTTCAGGAGGGTCACCCTGGAACCGGACGAAAACCCTGGCTGCCACAGGTGCTGCACAGGGCGCGGAGATGCAGGTTTGTTCGCCGAAAACATGCGCGCGTTATAGACCTGTGGAACCTTGATGAGGGTAGTGCAAAATTTTTCTTCACTTCGCGGGAACCTTTACGCCCGCCGCGGGATTACATGTACGACAGGACGGACAACGTCAGGTCAGGCAACCAAGGAACTGCACACCATCCCCGCTCGACAGCGAGCCCGGGGGCAGAGGAAAGGAACAGCAATGTCCGGCGAGAACTCCAACCAGAACACCCAGAACGCACAGCAGGGCACCACGCCCGACAGCTTCACCCTGAACGTCAACGGCGAGGAGGTCGAGGGCCGCGTGATGGGCGGCGTCGACACCAACGGTGACGGCAAGGCCGACACCTTCCGGGTCGACCTCGACGGCGACGGCTACGGCGAGACCCAGATCACCGACCGCGACGGCGACGGTGTCGCAGAGCGCGTCGAGATCGACACCGACGGCGACGGCGTGGTCAACGTGGTCCTGGAGGACACCAACCGGGACGGCAAGCTGGACCGCGGTGCCGCGGACCCCAACAACGACGGCAAGCTGGACACCGTCGTCCGCGACACCGACCACGACGGCAACATCAACGTCGTCGAGGTCGACACCGACGGTGACGGGACCGCTGACGTGCGGATCTCCGACCACGACGGCGACGGTGTGGTCGACTCGGTCAGCTACGACACCGACGGTGACGGCCAGTCCGACTACCACGAGTACGACCACGACGGCGACGGTGTCGTCGACTCCACCAGCGGAACCGGAACCCCGACCCAGGCGCAGCGGGACATCGCGAACGAGGCCTCCGGCGGAGTGGCAGGGACCGCTGCCGGTGCCGGCGCCGCTGACGCCGGTGCAGCCCCTGATGCTGGTGCCGGTGCCGCGTCTGCCGACGAGCAGGACGCAGAGCAGGACGCAGAGCAGGACGCACCGGCGGAGGCTCCCGCCGAGGACGCCGCTGAGGAGGACGCTGCACCCGAGGAGGAGGCTGCGGATGCGACCGGTTCCGACCAGGCGTCCCGCGAACCCGCGGCCGACGCGACCCCCAGCGCCGGGTCCATCGACGAGGGCGAGGGACGCTACCAGGTCGACCTCGACGGTGACGGCTACGGCGATGCGATCGTCGCCGACCACAACAACGACAACCGCGTCGACGAGATCGGCATCGACACCGACGGCGACAACCGGGTCGACACGATCTTCGTCGACAAGGACGGCGATGGTCAGGCCGACATCCAGCTGAAGGACACCGACGGTGACGGCCGCATCGACACCGCCCTGATCGACACCGACGGTGACGGCTACGGCGACGTGCAGCTGCGGGACACCGACGGCGACGGTGTGTGGGACCAGGAGACCGAGGTCACCACCCACAACCAGGCCCCAGAGATGCCCGACGCCGACTTCAACGACCTCAGCGGAGACGCTGACAGCTCCACCGACATGGTCTGATTCTGGCTGATCCTGGCTGACTCTCCAGACGCCGACGGCGCCTCCCGGTTCATCGGGAGGCGCCGTCGGTGTATTCAGGACGCATCGTCCGGGCGCGTCGTTCTCCTAGCTGGAGGACGGGCGGACGACCTTCCGGCGGCCGCGGCGACCACGGCCACCACGGCCCTGGCGACCATCACCACTGTGTCCCTGGGGCTCATCCTTCGACGCGGGCTCGGCCTCGGTCACAGCCTCGGTCACGGTCTCATCCTGCGCCGGCTTCCGGGAGTTGCGTGCCGTCCCGGACGTAGCGGCGTCCACGACCTCGGCGACACCCTCGGCATCGGCGTCGAGGCCGAAGTCCTCCGGGGACGGGGCGACGTCGGACCGCGAGTTGCCACGGACTTTGCGACGACGACGCGGTGAGCGGTCGAACTCCTGGCGGGCCTGCCGGAACTGCGACAGTGCGTCGGTCGGCTCGGCGGACTCAGCAGGCTCAGCAGGCTCGGCGACCTCGGCCTGGACCGGTTCGGTCTCCGGGGCCGACTCAGCCTCGGCCTCTGCCTCGGGCCCTGCCTCAACCTCCGGCTCGGGGGTCTCGGTGACGCGTCGGACGACCCGGCGGCCGCGGCGGTCACGACGGACCGAGGTGGCGACCGGAGCGGACTCCGGCTCAACCTCGGACTCCTCCGCGGGCTTTGCCTCGGACTGTGCCTCGGGGGCCTCAGGCGCCTCGGCAACGTAGTCGTCGACGTAGTCGGCACCCGAGGGCTCCTCCGGGTCGACCTCGTCGGCGTAGGAGATCGCCCGGGCGATGGTCGCCTCGAGGTCCTCGGACACTCCCCCGTCCACGGCGGAGTCGACTGCAGCAGCAGGCTCCTCGGCCTGTGCCTTCGCCGCGACCGGGGCAGCCTCGGGCTCAGCGGCCGGTGCGTCCTGCTGGCGACCGCGACGGACCACCCGGCGGCGCACGCGGCGCGGACGGTCCTGCTCAGCGTCGGCAACGGATGCAGCAGAAGCAACAGCCTCGGCGGACTCCGGGTTCTCCGCGGACGGCACGACACCGGTCGTCGCCGGGGTCTCCTCCAGCTCAGTGACCGTGTTCTCCTCCATCATCTGCTCATAGCGACGACGGATCTCCTGCTCGTGACGGGCCTGCTTCAGCCCTTCACGATCGGCCTGGCTGTGGTGGTCGCGGTGGCGGGAACGCCGACCGCCCTTACCACCGCCGTGACCGTCGCTGTGACCGTCACCATGGCCGTCATCGTCGCGGCCGTCAGCCGCAGCGTCGGTGTCGTGCTCGACCGGGTCAGCGTGAACGACCAGACCACGGCCGGCGCAGGCCTCACACTCGGTGGAGTAGGTCTCCAACAGGCCCACCCCCAGACGCTTACGGGTCATCTGCACCAGGCCAAGGCTGGTGACCTCGGACACCTGGTGCTTGGTGCGGTCGCTGACCAGGAACTCCTCGAGACGGCGCAGCACCAGGTCCTGGTTCTCCTCCAGCACCATGTCGATGAAGTCGACGACGATCATCCCGCCCATGTCGCGTAGGCGCATCTGCCGGACGATCTCCTCGGCGGCCTCCAGGTTGTTCTTGGTGACCGTCTCCTCCAGGTTGCCGCCGGAACCGACGAAACTTCCGGTGTTGACGTCGATGACCGTCATCGCCTCGGTCTTGTCGATGATCAGGTAACCGCCCGACGGCAGCCACACCTTCTGGCTCAGTGCGGCGGTGAGCTGGTCGTCCAACTCATAGGCGGCGAAAGCGTCCTGCCCGTCGTGGGCGCTACGGTCCCAGGTCACGACCTTGTCGACCAGGTCCGGGGCCATGCGCTTGATGTAGTTCACCACGGTGCGGGTGGAGGCCTCACCGTCGACGACGAGTTCGTTGAAGTCCTCGTTGAACATGTCACGGACGATCTTGACCAGGAGGTTCGGCTCCTCGTACATCGTCACCGGCGTCGCGCCCTTCTTCTCGCGCTCAGTCTCCTCGCGCTCGGTGATGTCGATCCAGCGGCGGTGCAGCCGGTCGACGTCCTCGGCGATCTTCTCCTCGCTCACCCCCTCGGCGGCGGTGCGGATGATGGTGCCGCCACCGTCGGGGACGACGCGCTGCAGGATGCCCTTGAGACGCTTACGCTCAGCCTCCGGCAGCTTGCGGGAGATTCCCTGGGTCTTTCCGCCCGGCAGGTACACCAGGTAGCGACCGGCGAAGCTGACCCGGTTGGTCAGTCGTGCGCCCTTGTGTCCCAGCGGGTCCTTGATCACCTGGACCAGCACCTGGTCGCCCTGCTTGAGGGCGGATTCAATGCGGCGGGACCGGCCACGGATGTGCTCGGAACGCCAGTCGACCTCGCTGGCGTAGAGCACGGCGTTGCGCCCGGTGCCGATGTCGATGAACGCGGCCTCCATGCTGGCCAGGACGTTCTGCACCCGGCCGAGGTAGATGTTGCCGATGGTGGAGGTCTGGGTCTCGCTGGTCACGAAGTGCTCGACGAGCAGGCCGTCCTCCACGACGCCGACCTGGGTGACCGTGCCGGGGTGGTCGGAGCGCCGGGAATCGCGCACCACCATGGAGCGGTAGATGTTCTCGCGGCGGGCAATGAACTCGGCACGGGAGATCGCCCGGTGCTTCTCATTGCCCTGGGCCTCACGCCAGCGACGCTTCGACTCCAGCCGGGTCGAGCCCTTCAGCTTCACCGGCTCGTCGACGACGCGGACATCCTTCTCCTTGTCCTTGTCCCTGTCCTTCTCCTTGCCGCCGAGCGTCGGGGGCTTCGGTTCGGCGTTGGCCGCCTCCTGCTGGTGGGTGTCGGCAGTGGTGTCGACCGAATCACTCTGGTGGCTGCGTCCCCGACCCCGACCGCGACTGCCCCGGCGACGGCGGGAACCATCGTTCACAGAGGAATCGGCGGCATCGGTGGCGTCGACGGAATCAGTCCCGTTACTGCCGGTGCCGCCAGCGCTACCCGTGTCGGACGCACCGTTGGTGCCGTTGGTGCCGTTGGTGCCGTTGGCACCGTTCGCTTCGTTGTTGGCGCGCTGGCGGCGCTGGGCCCGCTCCTGGTCCTTCTCGCGGCGCAGTTCCTCGGCACCGGCGGCTGCACTGCGCGAACCGACCCGACGGACGACCCGGCGGCGGGAGACCGGACGCTGCTTTTGGACGGGTTCGACGGCCGGCTCCTGGGTCTCCGGCTCCGCCGGTTCAGGTTCCACTGCGTCCACTGTGTCCGCCGGTTCAGGCGTCTGCGCCTCGCCGTTCCCCGAGCGCGTGGTCCGACGACGGCGGGACCGCCGCGACCGGGACGCCGGAGCGTCCTGTACCGCAGCGTCCTGTGCCTCGTCCTCTGCGGCGGCGGGCACACCGGCGCTGTTGAGCTGGGCGAGGAACGCCTCGACATCCGGCTTCGGCAGCGTCGAGGTGGCGCGTTTGTTCTCGATGCCGTTGTCGGCGAGCACCGTGATCAGATCGGCGCTGGTCATCCCCAGAGCCTTGGCGAGGGCGTGGACCCTGACCTTCTCCCCCATCTCCCCCATCGCATTGTTCTGCACCGCGGCTGCTGCCGCGGCCAGATCCTGCACCGCAGTATTGTCGGTGGTATCGGCTGAATTCGCCACTGTTCTCCTAGGTGTCGTCGCAGCGGTGACCCTTCTCGCACGCGGAACACCGGTGCACGACGGGCGCTGTGATCGCAGCCTCACATCGTGTCCACCGGCCGCGGAGGGGGCGACCTGCCAGACGATTTAGTTATGTGTATGAGTTGTCTTCAGATGCACGGCGCGCCAGACGTCGATCTACGGGCGCTGCTCGGTACATCCACCATTGTTGCACACCGACACCACTTCCTGCGCCATCACCGTCCACCAAATGTGACTTTCACTGCTAAACTGAGAAGTTATGAGCGACCCTCTCCGCCACCTCCGCACCCTCCCCCAGAACACCAGGCTCTCCAGCCCCTCACGGCTGCTCTTCACCGCACTCTTCGCGGTGATCGTCGGCCTCTTCGCCTCACCCGTCGCCGAAACCTGGCTCCTCCTTCCCTTCACCGTCGTTCTCGCCACCGCCGCGGTGGTCATCTCGCTGCGCCAACGCCGCGACGGACTGCGCCCCAACGACTACGCGCCGATGCGTCCGGACTCCGAGACCCCGCGGATCCTCGGCGGCACGAAGTCACCGGAGAGTCCCGAGACCCCGGACGAGAAGCGGCAGCGCTACATCACCTATGCCGCACCCGTCATCTATTTCCTGGTGATCGCCGGCGGATGGATCCCGGTGGAGATCGGCGGCTGGTTCTGGGCCGGTCTCGTGACGATCGCCGTCTTCAGCGTGTGCTGGAAGTACTTCAACCTGGTCGACATGGTCCCCCTGAAATACGTCCCCCTGGAGAAGGTCTTCGCCACCGAAGAAGACTGGACCCCGGTCGACGACGCCGAGGCCGTCGCCGCCACCCTCTACGCCCTGCAGGCCGTCCCGCACGGCCGACAGGTCCGGTTGGACGTCCTGCTCGATGCGGTCCGCCCACTCGGGGTGGACGGCCCGGGCTTCCGGGCGGCACTCGACACCCTCACCGCCCGTGGCCAGACGGTCACCCTGCGGGACCGAAAGCCCAATGACACGGTGCTGACCTGGGTGGCACTGACGGGAAACGGCCGCGACACGGTGTGTACCGGTGTCGCGGCCGTGGGGGCCCGGATGGACTAGAGGTTCGGGAACCAGATGCCGATCTCCCGCTCGGCGGACTCGACGGAGTCGGAGCCGTGGACGACGTTCTCGCCGACGGAGGTGGCGAAGTCGCCGCGGATGGAGCCCGGGGTGGCCTTGGAGACCGGGTCGGTGCCGCCGGCGATCTGACGCCAGGCGTCGATGGCACGGTCGCCCTCGACGATGCCGGCGACCAGCGGTGCGGAGGTGACGAAGTCGACGAGGTCACCGAAGAACGGCTTGTCGGCGTGCTCGGCGTAGTGCTTCTCGGCGGTCTCGCGGTCGGCGACACGCAGGTCCAGGGCTGCCAGGGTCAGGCCCTTACGCTCGATGCGGGCGATGATCTCGCCGACGATGCCACGTGCGACACCGTCCGGCTTGATGAGGATGAGAGTGCGTTCAGTCATGCCGGTCAGCATACCGAATACCATGGCCACCGCATGACAGCGGGAGGCCCATCACAAGGGAAGACCCCGACGACGGCGACGCTCCCGGACGACCTGGTTGCCGACCGCCAGCGCGACGACGAAGGCGGCCAGCGGATACACCGCCAGAAGTTCGATGTTCACGAACGCCACGGCACCCACCACGGCGCCGGCCGACAGGCACAGCGCCATGAGCAGTGGGTACACCCAGGCAGCGGTGCGTCCGCCGAAGAAGGAGTCCACGAACCGCTGGCCGGCCTTTACCAGAGTTCCGGTCACGTACGTCACCGCCACACTGACTTCCCCGTCCCGCTCGAACACCGAGTTCATCGCCCCGATGCCCAATGACAGCAGCAGCAGGCAGGCCCATTCCAGGCCGACGGCAAGCAGGAGCGCACTGATGCTGAACAGTGTCGCCACGAGGATCATCACCGCTTCGCGGGCGCGGTACTTGCCCAGCTTGAAGGTCGAGAACCGTTGGACGAACGCGCCCAGGATGACCCCGGCCATGAACAGTCCGATGCACTGCCCGGCCAGCAACATCAGTTCGGCGTCCCCCTCGACGAAGGACACCGCGAACCGGGTGCTGTTGCCCGACATGAACGACAGGAACACTCCGCCGTAGAACATGAAGCCAATCGAGTCGACGTATCCAGCCACCGCGGCCAGCGACATCGCGAGTGCCCGTTCCCCGGGCCGGTAGTTCAACATAGACACAGGATTCTAGCGGGCCGAGCTGCTTCACAGGAACGTTTGCACGTGGAACAATTGGCGTAGTATCGAGCACGGCCCCGAGATGTACCTAAGGAGACTGGCAATGGCAGAATTAACCGACAAGACAGGCGCGCCCGTCGAAGTCCGGGTGACGGACAAGGGCAACGCCTATGCCGTCTACCTCGCCGCCGACGGCACCCGGCTGGGGGCGGCGTATTTCGTGGACCGTGGTGACCAGCGCATCTTCCACCACACGCTGGTCGGTGACGAGTACGCCGGGCGTGGACTCGGCAGCATCCTGGTCGGGGCCGCACTGGAGGACACCCGCGCCCAGGGGCTGACGGTCGTGCCGTCCTGCCAGTTCGTCGCCTCCTGGATCGAGAAGAAGGGCTACGACGGCCCGGTCAGTTCCCCCACCGAGGACGCCGACGAGTACGTGCTGCAGCACGCCGGCGAGGCCTGACTCAGACCACCCCCGGAAACACCCCCTCCGGGGTATCCGGGGTCAGGCGTCTTTCTGGTCCTGCGCGTCCTTCACATTCTGGAAGTGCTGGGCCGGCAGCAGGCCCTTGTCCATGCGGGACTTCACGTTGCTGCGCAGGTGGTAGGTGTACCACCAGGCGAGGATGAACAGGATGGCCACGAAGAACATGGTGGGGTGCACGATGCCACCGATGACGGCGAGTACCTGCAGGCCGATGTTCATCTTGTCCGCCCACGGCTTGAACTGCAGGAACGACGCAATCACCATGAGCACGCCGAGGCCACCGACGTAGCCCAGGTTGAACGGGGTGGCGTAGGAGCCCTCGTCGATGACGCCGATCACGGTCAGCACCAACAGGACGGTGATGGCCTCCATCAGCATGATCCCGGCCATCATGCCCTTGAGCCCCTTGAAGGGGTCGACCTCCATCTCGTGCGGGGTACCCAGCGGGGTGGAGGAATTCATGTCACTCATGAGGTCCACTTTGCCGCAGCAGGTACCCAGCAGTCCAATGCACCGGTCAGCTCCGCGGGGTCGGTCAGGTGGATCAACCGGTCGCGGTGCTCGGCGGCGAAGAAGCCACGCTCCACCATCCGGTCGATCATCTCCAGCATCGGCGCCCAGTAGTCCTCGACGTCGATGAGGGCGACGGGCTTACGGTGGATGCCCAGCACCTGGGCGGTCCACACCTCGAAGAACTCCTCCAGGGTGCCGATGCCACCGGGAAGGGTGACCATGGCGTCGGCCAGATCGGCAATGCGCTGCTTGCGCTCGGTCATGGTGTCCACAACCTCCAGGCTGGTCAGCCCGGTGTGACGGATCTCCCTGTCGAGCAGTGCCTGGGTGATGACTCCGTGGACCTCCATCCCCGCCTCCAGGGCGGTGTCGGCGGCCACGCCCATCAACCCCACCGAGCCGCCGCCGTAGACCAGGGAATGGCCGGACGCGGCGAGGGTGCGCACCACCGACACGGTCATCTCCCGGTATGCGGGGCTGTCACCGTGGGCCGAACCGAGGTACAGCGCGATGCGCTTGCCGGTCCCGGTTCCCTCGCTCACGCCGGGTCCTTACCGAACAGGGCGCGGGCCTCGCCGGCGGTGACGACCGAGCCGGTGACCAGCACGCCGGCACCGGAGACCTGGGTGTCGCCGAAACCGCCGTCGTCCTCGGCGAGTTGGACGGCCAGTTCCACAGCCCCGGGGAGGTTGACGGCGACGTGCACGCGTTCCTCGCCGAAGGCGTCACGGGCGTACTCGGCGAGCACCTCCACGTCGACCGCCCGCGGGGAGGTGTTCTGGGTGATGACAACCTCGTCGAGTACCGGCTCCAGGGCTGCGAGGATGCCGCGGGCGTCCTTGTCGCCGAGCACTCCGACGACACCGACCAGGCGGCGGAAGGAGAAGTCCCGGTCGACGGCCTCGGCCAGTGCTTTCGCCCCGTGCGGGTTGTGGGAGGCGTCGATGAACACGCTCGGGGTGGCGCGCACCCGTTCCAGGCGTCCCGGGGAGGTGACCTGGGAGAAGCCCCGTCGGACGGTCTCCTCGTCGAGCATGCGTCCGGCACCGGCGCCGAAGAAGGCCTCCACCGCGGCCAGGGCGGTCGCGGCGTTGCGCGCCTGGTGGGCACCGGAGAGCGGCAGGAAGATGTCGGTGTAGGTGCCACCGAGTCCACGCAGGGTCAGGGTCTGCCCGCCGACGGCGACGGTGGACTCCACGACCCCGAACTCGGAGCCGGCCCGGGCGACGGCGGAGTCCGCCGCCACGGCCTGTTTCAGCACGACCTCGAGGGCCTCGGGCTCCTGTTCGGCGACGATGGTGACGTTGTCCGGCGGGGTGAGCAGGTCATCGGCGTCCCAACGCTGCTTGATGATCCCGGCCTTCTCCCCGGCGATCTCGGCGAGGGTGTCGCCGAGGTAGTCGGTGTGGTCCATGCCGATCGGGGTGATCACAGCGACATCGGCGTCGATGACGTTCGTGGCGTCCCACCGGCCACCCAGGCCGACCTCGACGACGGCGACGTCGACGGGGGCGTCGGCGAAGGCGGCGTAGGCCATGGCGACGAGGATCTCGAACTTGCTCATCGCCGGGCCACCCTCGGCCTGGGACTTCGCGTCGACCATCTCCACGAAGGGCTGGATCTCGCGCCAGGTGGCGACGTAGTCCGCCGGGTGGATGGGGGCACCGTCGATGGCGATGCGTTCGGTGGCCAGCTGCAGGTGCGGGCTGGTGGTGCGTCCGGTGCGCCGGTGGAAGGCGCGCAGCAGGGACTCCACCATGCGCACCACCGAGGTTTTGCCGTTGGTGCCGGCGACGTGGATGGCCTGGTAGTTGCGCTGCGGGCTGCCGAGCAGGTCCATGAGCCACTCGATGCGGTCCAGGGTCGGGTCGATCTTGGTCTCCGGCCAGCGCTCGTTGAGCTCGGCCTCGACCTGGGCCAGGGCGGCGAGGTCCTGTTGTGTGACCGGACGGTGCACCGGGGCGGCATCGCCATCACCGTCGGCGCCGTTGGCACGGTCGTGGGCCTTGGTGTTCTCCGGGGAGTTCAGGTCGATCGGCAGGTCCAGGCCGGACGCCCCGAGGGTGGCTTCGCCGAAGCCGGGCTCGATCCCGGGCTCCATCTCCGGCTCAATTTCCGGCTCCATGCCGGTCATGTCCTCCGGCTCGGTGTCGCTCATGCCAGTGCCTCCAGGCGGGCGGTGATGCGCTCGACCTCCTCCACGGCAACCTGGCGACGTGCGGTGATCTCCTGCACGACCTTCTCCGGGGCCTTGGCCAGGAAGTTCTCGTTGCCGAGCTTCTTGTCGGCGCGCTCGAGCTCCTTGTTCGCCTCGGCGAGGTCCTTCTCCAGACGCTTGCGCTCGGCGGCGACGTCCACGGTGCCGGAGGTGTCCAGCTCCACGGTGATGGTGGCGCTCGACAGACGCAGCTCGACAGCGGCGGTCGGGGTGAAGCCCTCCTCCGGTGCGGTGATCTTCACGATGGACCGCACAGCATCCTGCAGGCCGGTGAGGTCGGCGGCCTCGGCGTCGAAACGTCCCGGCACCTTCTGGGACGGCTTCACACCCTGGTCGGCGCGGAAGCGGCGGATCTCGGTGACCAGCTTCTCCACGTCGTTGAGGCGGCGCACGGCGTCGGTGTCTGTGTCGATCCCACCGTTGGTGTCGGCGGCGGTCGGCCAGTCGACGACGGCGAGGCTGGCCGGGTAGCCTTCGGTGCCCTCGGTCAGGGCGGTCCACAGGGTCTCGGTGACGAAGGGCATGGAGGGGTGCAGCAGGCGCAGGACGGTGTCCAGCACCCGGCCGAGCACCAGGCGGGTGTTCTCGCCCTGGGCGCGCTCGGACTCGGTGGCGGCGTCCCAGTCGCGCGGGATCTGCACCTTGGCGATCTCCAGGTACCAGTCGCAGAACTCGTTCCAGGCGAAGCGGTAGAGCGCCTCATTGGCGACGGCGAACTCGTAGCGGTCCAGATGGGTGTCGACCAGGACGCGCAGCTCCTCGAGCTTGTCGAGTATCCAGCGGTCGGCATCGGTGAGGTTCTCGCGGGCCGGGAATGCGTCGGTGTCGCCGTAGGGCAGCACGCGGGCACCGTTCATCAGCGCGAACTTCGTGGCGTTGAAGAGCTTGGTGGCGAAGTTCCGGGAGGACTGGGCGGAGTCCTCACCGACGGGCAGGTCGGTGCCGGGGTTCGCACCGCGGGCCAGGGTGAAACGCAGCGCGTCCGCGCCGTAGTCGCGGACCCAGTCCATCGGGTCGATACCGTTGCCCAGCGACTTGGACATCTTCCGGCCGTGCTCGTCGCGGACCAGGCCGTGCAGGAAGACGTCGGTGAAGGGCACCTGCGGGCGTCCTGCCCGCTGGTCCTTGGTGGTGCCGGGCTCGCCGGCATCGAGGGTGGAGCCCTCGATGGTGTCGGCGAAGGTGGCGAACATCATCATACGGGCGACCCAGAAGAACAGGATGTCGTAACCGGTGACCAGCACGGTGGTCGGGTAGAACTTGGCCAGTTCATCGGTGTTCTCCGGCCAGCCCATCGTGGAGAACGGCCATAGCGCGGAGCTGAACCAGGTGTCGAGCACGTCCTCCTCGCGGTGCCAGCCCTCCCCTGCCGGCGGCTCCTCGTCGGGGCCGCAGCAGACGATCTCGCCCTCGGGTCCGTACCAGATCGGGATGCGGTGGCCCCACCACAGCTGCCGGGAGATGCACCAGTCGTGCATGTCGTCGACCCAGTCGAACCAGCGCGGCTCCTGGGAGGCGGGGTGGATCACGGTGTCGCCTTCGCGCACCGCGTCGCCGGACATCTTCGCCAGCTCCTCGACCTTGACCCACCACTGCTCGGACAGGCGCGGCTCGATGGCCTCGCCGGAACGCTCGGAGTGGCCCACGGAGTGGACGTAGGGGAAGACGCGCTTGAGCACACGGCCCTGGGCCTCCAGGTCCAGGCGGATCTGCTCGCGGGCCTCGAAGCGGTCCATGCCGTCGTACCGGGTACCGGTGTTGGCGATGTGACCGGTCTCGTCGATGACCTCGGGCATCTCGAGGTTGTGGCGGCGCCCCATCTCGAAGTCGTTCGGGTCGTGCGCCGGGGTGATCTTCACCATGCCGGTGCCGAACTCCGGGTCAACGTAGTCGTCGGCGATGACGGTCATCGTCTGCCCTTCGATGAAGGGGTGCGGCAGTTCGGCACCGATGAGGTCGGTGTAACGCTCGTCCTCGGGGTGCACGGCGACGGCGACGTCGCCCAGCATGGTCTCCACTCGGGTGGTGGCGACGTCCGCGTGCGGGCCCTTTCCGTCGACGTCCCCGTAGCGCAGGGTGACCAGCTCACCCTCGTCGTCGGAGTAGACGACCTCGATGTCGGAGATAGCGGTGCACAGCACCGGGGACCAGTTGACCAGACGCTTCGCGCGGTAGATCAGACCGCGGTCGAAGAGCTCCTTGAAGATGGTCTGCACCGCACGGGAGAGCCCGTCGTCGAGGGTGAAGCGCTCGCGCTCCCAGTCGACGGAGTCACCGATGGCGCGCATCTGGTTCTGGATGACACCGCCGTACTTCTGCTTCCACTCCCACACCTTGGCGGTGAAGTCTTCACGGCCGTAGTCGAAGCGGTCCTTACCCTCGGTCTCCTTGAGCATCGCCTCGACCTTGGTCTGGGTGGCGATACCGGCGTGGTCGGAGCCGGGCAGCCACAGCACCTCGTAGCCCTGCATGCGCTTACGGCGGGCCATGGAGTCCATCAGCGTGTGGTCGAGGGCGTGGCCCATGTGCAGCTGGCCGGTGACGTTCGGCGGCGGCAGGACGATGGAGAAAGGCTTCTTGTCGCTGCTGGCGTCGGCGTGGAAGTAGCCGGCGTCGACCCAGCCCTGGTAGAGGGTGGATTCAACGTCGGTGGGGTTCCACTGCTTCGGCAGGCGGTCGGCCCGTTTGTTGGACGCAGGATCGGTCGTGGAACTGCTGGCGGAGGCGCTGGTGCTGGTCTGATCGGTCACGGTCACACAGTCTAGTCCAGTGCTCGGACACGAACCCAGACCGGTCGACGGTGTAGATGAGCTGGCACCTGACCCGACGCACGCGGTCCGCCTGACTCCGCGCCCACTGTCGCGACCGTGTCGAGGACATGTCGCCGGAGGTCATTTCTCCATGATTCTCCTTAGAGTGGGAAATATGACCTTCCGCACCGACGACGCCATGGTCGAGTTGCTCCCCGACGGCGCAGTCTGGGTCGAGAGAGACTTCCCGGACGCGAATATGTTGATCCTCCCCGGCGAGTCTCCTGCCGTCATGGACACTGGCTTCGTCGCGAGTGCTGACGCCACCGCCGCACTCGTGTCCGAACACCTCCCCCGCGTCGCCCGGGTGGCGAACACGCACTAACACTCCGATCATGTCGGAGGAAATGCCCGGTTCCAGCAGTCCGGCGCCGAGGTCTTCGGCGCCCATGGAGACGCCGATGCCCTCCGCCGCGCCGATCCCCACTGTTGTGTGGCGGAGTACCTGGACCAACCGGTCCCGGCGTACACGGTCGACCACGGCATCGGCGACGGTGATCGCGTCCTGCTCGGGGACACGGAATGGACTGTGGTCGAGGTCCCTGGCCATACTTCGGGACACCTCGCCTACTGGGCCCCTGATCACCGGGTACTCGTCGCCGGGGACACCCTGAGCAACTACGACATCGGCTGGGTCAACGTGATGCTCGACGGCCCCGGGATGCTGGAGACCGCGGCGACCTCCCTGTCACGACTGCAGCAGTTCGATGCCCGCGTCATCCTGCCCGGTCACGGACCTGCCGTCACCGACGTGACTGCAACAATGGACGCGGCGTTGCGGCGGATCAGGAAACAACAGGACCATCTCGATCTGGCGGTGGCCTACGGGGCGAAACGGATCCTCTCATTCGCCCTGATGCTGCGGGGAGGGATGAGCACCACGGAGCTGGAGGACTACATCACCCGGCAGGCGTGGGCACGTGATGCCGCTCAGCTACTGGGACAAGATACCGGAGAGTTCATCCGCAACCTCGTGGACCCGATGATGAGCAGTGGCGCCCTGATCGTGGGCGCCGGGATGGTCCGCCCTTCCACAGCAGCGGTTCCGGTGGATCCGGCTGTATTCGACCTTCCCTGGCCCCGGGACTGGATGCGTCAACGGTCAGGGGACGGATAGGAAAGCTCATCCCTTCATCTCGGTGTAGATCTCCCTGACCCGGTCGCGGAGGTTCTCGTCCACCCGGCCCCAGTACACCCAGCACTGCTGCTCGACCTCCTCCGAGACACCCTGCATCGCACCGGCGATATTGCCGGCCAGACGCTCGCGGGCGGCATCGTCGAGCACATCGCGCACCAAGGTGCCCGGTTGCACGAAATCATCGTCCTCCGGATGGCGGACGTACGCACCACGGGTCAGGTCACCGCCGTAGTTCTCGTCGAAGAGTCCCAGGTCGTCGGCGGTGCCCACCGCGGATTCGGCGCCGCGTCCGAAACCGTAGGACGACTCCCCGGCCGAAACCCCCTTCTCCACCACACCGGAACCGTCGTCGACATCAGCGGTGCCCTCAGCCCGCTCGTAGCGGTTCGGCGAGTACATCGGAGTCCCGGCGGCCGGGAACTGGTGGGTCGAGGCACCGTCCTTCATGGTGTAGGTGTTCTGCTCGACCACCGGGCTGTTCACCGGGATCTGCGGATAGTTGATCCCCAGCCGGTAGCGCTGGGTGTCCGCGTAGGCGAACGAGCGGGCCATCAGCATCTTGTCCGGGGAGAAGCCCACGCCCGGCACAATGTTGGACGGGGCGAACGCGGCCTGCTCGATCTGGGCGAAGAAGTTCTCCGGGTTGCGGTTCAGGGTGAAGTGCCCGACATCGATCAGCGGGTAGTCCTTCTGCGACCAGGTCTTCGTGAGGTCAAAGGGGTTGAACCGGTAGCTCTCAGCGTCCTGAAGCGGCATGATCTGCACCTTGACGTCCCACGTCGGGTAATCGCCACGCTCGATCGCCTCGAGGAGGTCCTGCCGTGAGTGGTCGAAATCGCCGGAGCCGACGACCTCGGATGCCTCGTCATCGGTGAAGAAGTCCCAGCCCTGGCGGGTCTTGAAGTGGTACTTCACCCAGAACCGCTCGCCGGCGGCGTTGATCCACTGGTAGGTGTGCGAACTGAACCCGTCCATGTGGCGGAAATCCTTCGGGATCCCGCGGTCCCCCATCAGGTAGGTGACCTGGTGGGCGGATTCGGGACTACGCGTCCAGAAGTCCCACTGCATGTCGGCGCTGCGCAGACCGTTGGTCAGCCGCTTCTGGGAACGGATGAAGTCCGGGAACTTCATGCCGTCGCGCACGAAGAACACCGGGGTGTTGTTGCCCACCAGGTCGTAGTTGCCCTCCCGGGTGTAGAACTTCAGCGAGAAGCCTCGGACGTCGCGCACCGTGTCGGGAAAGCCCTGCTCCCCGGCGACGGTGGAGAACCGCGCGAGCATCGGGGTCACCCGGCCGGGCTGGAACAGGTCGGCCTTGGTGTACTTCGACACGTCCTCGGTGATCGTCAGCTCCCCAAATGCACCGGACCCCTTGGCGTGGACATTGCGCTCCGGGATGCGCTCCCGGTTGAAGTGCGCATGCTTCTCCATCAGGTGGACGTCGGTCAGTGCGATGGGCCCCTGCTCGCCGACGGTCACCGAGTGTTCCTCAGTCGTCACGGGCGAACCGTTGAAGTTGGTGGAGTGCCCGGAATAGGGGCACATCCCCCGGGATGCGACCTCCTCGGCAGAGGGGTGGTCGGTGGTGTTGTGGTGGTTGTCGGTGGTCATGTCTTACCTCCAGTTTCTGCAGTGCGGACACAGCATCAGCGCTGTGTCACCGGCGGAGGTAGTCAGCCCCCGTCGTCACGACCCCAGGGTAGTCATTTTTCGGCCATCGTTGTGTCCCGCTACTGCCGCGGACGGTGATCCGGGTCGGTGATGCCTGCCAGGTATGCGGTGCCGCGGGGATGAGTGCGGCGGCGACGCGGTCGTCACGGATGCCTTCCGTGTCCGCCAGGGGTGCCGCTCTTTCCTGACGTGACTAGTCCTGGCTGCAGTGCCTGGGCGAGGTAGGACGCATCGACCGTCGCCGCCCCGACGTATCGGGCGGCGTGCACCTGCTCGGCGTTGATCCTGGTCCAGTCCAGAGACCACCTGGCGTTCCGGAGCAACTGGCCGAAGAAGTACCGCTGGGTCCGTGAGTCGCCGTCGCGGAACGGGTGGACCATGGTCAGCTCCGCCCAATGGTCAGCGACCGTGGCAAGGGCAGCGTCGATGTCCGTGACCGATGGAGGACGACGGGCAATGTCGCGGATGCCCCGGTCCAGTTCCCGGTCGACGAACTGTGCCCGGCACATCGCCATGCCCATGGCCCCGACTTCTGTGGTTCGAAGTTCTCCGGCCCACGGATAGATGTCCTGCATCAGGTAAGAATGGACGCCGACGAGGTCATCGCGGGTGAAGCTGGTCAGTGGTGCGGCGCGTTCCAGCTCAGCCAGCCGGCGTGCTGCGAGTTCCCCTCCCAGAATCTCGAGCTCCCGGTCATCGACTATTCCGAAGTAGTTCTCCGGTGCGTCCCCCATCGCGGTTTACCCTCTCTATGCGCTCGCGGCAATGCGTCGCCGAAGCTCTTGCGCCCGCGCAGAGTCCCCGAGACCGCGCTGTTCGAGTAGCTGTAGAGCGGACTGGTCCGCAGTGATCTCCCCACGCAAGATACGGCGCACCTCATGCTCGGTCTCCGCCGTCATCGGCTGCCCCGCCATGGTCATCGATGCAGCGACAGCGGCGACCTTCTGGTCCTCGGTCCTGTTCTCATCCATAACTGATCATTCTACCTGCTCATTCGGGGTCAGAGAAGGGGGAGGAAGGCCCGGAGACACCGGCCCGCTTAACCCCGGAACCGCACTGCCTGGGGCACCAGCTCCTCCAGGCTGAGGTTCACATGCTTGCGCCGCACCGGCACCGACGAGTGCGTGTGCCCGTGGACCGTGCAGTCGAACCCCTCACGTCCCGCCCACCGGGCCAACAGCGGTGTCTGATGTGGGTCAGGGACCGCGTCCTTCCCCGTCGCCCGGGGAATATGCGTCATCAGTACCTGCCAGCGTCCGATCCGGACCTGCAGGTCCAGGGCGATCACGTCGAAGATCTCCCGGTAGCGCGGCGTCCACTCCGCCACGGAATCCCACCCGAACATCGGGTGGACCCGGTCATGGTTGCCGGGGACCAGCCACATCGTGAGATTCTTCTGCGCCTTCAGCTCGGCGAGGCAGTCGAACGCACAGGCGTCCTCATGCACCGAAATATCTCCCAGGCACAGCAACGTGCCGCCGTCCGGCACCTCCCGCAGGTCGGAGACGGTCCGGAGAGTGTCGGTCGTAGAATGTAGCGTAATCGGAAAGTCTAGTACCAACCATCCCAGCCATCACCTTCTGGAGCGAGAGCAGCTCAGCGGACATCTTCTTGACGACCACGCAGGTCTGAGGAATGATCAACTCTAGGCGATCCACAATGGGGAGGGATCGCAACTCGCTTCGGGGGAAGGTACGGTATGTCCTATGACCACCATGAACCAGCACAGTCGCCAGACGACGCAGCCGGGGGAACACACCCCTCGTCGCATCCGGCGCGCGCAGATAGTGCCTCCGGACCAGGTGGTCCGGGAGGCATGGCAGGTCACCGGGAAGTCACTACGGACGGCGATGAACCAGCACCGCTCGACGCGGAGTTCATAGATCCGCGGACGGAGCAGCTGATCGGCCACAACGTCCTCGCAATGGCCAGAAGCTGACCACTACCCGAAGCCAGTGGGTTCCGCGGCTACGAACTGGTCAGCCCTGGGGGCTGCTGACAGGATCCTCCGGATGGCAGAACTCTCCGCAGAAGCCACCCGAGCGAACGCTGAGGCCACCCGGGCGGAAGCTGACGCAACACGAGCCGGTGCAGAGTCAGTACGGGAAGACGCCGCTGCGGTCTGGCCCGTCAACAGCTCTCGGTGGCGAGAGGCTCTACTTCCGCACGCCGAATGATGATGGGCGAAGACCGTCTATGAGCGCCGAGCCAGTGCCGCCAGGTCCACCCCGCGTAGCCGGGCAAACTCCGCAGTCGACCCGGTGACCAGCACATCCACCTTCTGCAGCTCTGCGACCGTCGAAGCTCCCAGCAACGTCATCAGGGTGCGGACCTGCTCGGTCCAGTCGTGCAGTTCCTCCACCAGGGCGTCGTAGCCGTTGGTGAGCAGGACGTTCAGGAAGTGGCCGGACACACCCACCGCCGAGGCACCGAGCGCCAGCGCACGGACCACGTCCAGCGGGGTTGACACCGCGCCGGAGGCCAGCATCTGCACCGGCGAACCCGAGGTGCGGACCAGCGGAGCGCCCTCAACCTGCAGGTCCAGCAGGCACTCCGCCGCCGTCTGACCCCAGCCGGAGAGGTACGCGTACTCCTGCTTTTCGCGGCGGCGGTTCTCGATGTCGATGAAGTTCGTGCCACCACGTCCACTGACGTCCACGGCCGCCACACCACGGGCGGCGACCTCGGCCACCGTGCGCGGAGACACCCCGAAGCCGACCTCCTTGACGACGACGGGCACGTCCACGCCCTCGACGATCTCACCGATGCGGTCCAGCCAGTGGGTGAAGTCCCGGTCGCCCTCCGGCATGACCAGTTCCTGCGCCGGGTTGACGTGGATCTGCAGCGCATCGGCATCAATGAGCTCCACCGCTGCACCGGCCTGTTCCACGGTCATCTCCGGGCTGATGTTCGACATCAGGAACGCCTCCGGCGCATTCTCGCGGACCACCTCGAAGGTCCCCGCCAGCGCAGGGTCGCGCAACGCCGGGCTCACCGAACCGGTCGCCATCGCCACCCCGGTCTGCGCCGCGGCACGGGCCAGGTCGGCATTGATCCGCCCGGTCTTCTCCGAACCGCCGGTCATCGCATTGATGTGGAAGGGCACCGCCCAGTCACGACCGCACACCACCGTGGAGGTGTCCACGGCATCCCGTGCGATCCCGGGGAAGGAGTGGTGCACGAAACGCACATCGTCCCACACGCCGGGGTGCCCCGCACCGGCGCCGGACGCAGCGGCAGCACGCTCGCCGCGCAGCCCCTGCGCCAGGTCGACGTGCTCGTCCTTGCGGTTTCCGGGGGCCGCGCCGGTGGCGGCCTGTGCCGTCACGTGGGCGCGGTCGCGCTCGATGCTCATCTCACTCCTTGTCTGACACGCCGTCGGACACAGCGTCCGGCTGGTGCACGTGCAGGTTCAGCATCCGGATATCGGCCCGCTCCCAGGTGGCGAGCAGATCATCGATGTCGGACACCGAACTCTCCGGGTCGATCAGCACGATACCGCAGTCCCCTCCGCCGGCACCGGAGGTCTTCGCCGCCCCACCGTGGGCCTCGGCCGTCTCGATCAGCTTGCGCAGCGTCGGGGTCTCGATCGTGGTCCCGGTGAGCTCCCCCAGTCCGCGCAGCAGGTCCCGGTTGCGTCGGATTGCGGCGAACACCCCGGTGCTGTCGTCCCGGTCGACCGCGTCGATGAAGTCCTCCACGCACTGACGGGACTGTTCCAGGAACCAGGCGTAGTCCCCGGGCCCCGGCGACCGTGCCTCATCCGCGTCAGTGGCCGTGCCTGTGCCCTGGCCCCCGGACACGTCGGCTCCCTCGGTGTTGGACTGCACATCGTCGACCAGCCGGGACGTCGAGGCCGGCGAACCGGTCCAGCCCACCAGCAGACGCAGGTGCGCCGGCGGGGTCAGCGGACGCACCGACAGCCCCGGCCACGGCGCAGCGATCAGTTCCAGCAGGTCCCGGCCCGGACGCTGCTGACGTGCCCATTGCCGGTCGAAGGAGGTGTAGGCGATCCAGCCGCCGAACATGGAGGCCGCCACGTCCCCACCGGAGCCGGACCGCTGCACCTCGATACTGGCCAGCAGGGCCAGCTTGAGCTGTTCCATCAGGCCGAGATCCAGCCGGTAGTGCTGGCACAGGGCGCGCACCGTCGCCACGGTGACGGCCGCCGAGGAGCCGAGGCCGAACTTGCGTCCGGAGTCGTCGTCCAGCTCGCTGGTGATGTCCAGGTCATAGACCTGCAGTTGAACCCCGAGGGCGACCGCGGCCTCCTCCACCACGCGCACGGCGGCCAGCACGAAGCTGAACTGGTCCTGGTCCGGTTCGATGACAATGGAGTTCGGGCTGTCGGCGGTGCCACGGCGGTACCACTCCAGGCGACTTCCGGCGTTCTGGTCGGTGGTGATGTGACCGGTGTCGGATGCCGCGGGGCTGACCCGCACGGTCAGGTAGCGGTCGACGGCGATGAGCACGGCAGGGTGGCCGGTCTCCACCACGGCGTACTCGCCGGCGATGTAGAGCTTTCCTGGGGCGCGGACCTCGGTGATCATCGGGTGACCACCATACCCTCGCCGGACCTGGCGATCACCGTGGACAGTCCCGGCACTGTGTCAGCCAGGTGGTTCTTCAGCCAGTCGTCGAGCTCCTCGACCTTGTCGGCGGTGGTGAGCACCTTGACGTTCGGACCGGCGTCCATCGTCGCCCATGCCGGCAGGCCGGCCTCACGGGCGGCCTTCACCGCGGCCAGGGCGGCCCGGCTGGCGTCGGTGAGGTAGTCCACCGGGGGCACGGCGGTCTGCATCGTGCGGTGCATGCCCGCGGCGTTACGCTCGGCGATCTCCCCCAGGGTCGCCAGGTCCCCGGCGGCGACGGCCTCCAGTGCGCCGGCGAGGTCGTTCTTGTGGCTCTCCACCCACGGCCAGTACTCCGGGGAGGTCTCCACCGTGTGGGCCATGCCGTCGCGGCTGGAGACGGACTTCTCGCCGGCGTTGAGCACCAGCACCACCATCGCCAGGGAGGACGCCAGGCCGGTGGGGTCGTCCACCGGTTCGGCGTAGGACGATTCGTCGTCGAACCCGGCATGCCACATCGCCAGGCCGCCGTAGATCGAGCGGGAGGCCGAGCCGGAGCCCCGGCGGGCCAGCCGGGAGAGCTCCCGGTCGTCCAGATCCAGGCCTGCGGCGGCCGCGGCGGCTCCGGCGAGGGCGGCGAAACCCGAGGCGGAGCTGGCCAGACCGGCGGCGGTGGGCACCGTGTTCACCGAAGTGACCTGGGCGGCGGCGGCGATCCCGGCGCGCTGGCGCACCAGGTCGAGCAGGGCGGTTATCCGGGCCATGGCTTTGCCGGTGACCGGCTCGCCGTCGAGGGTGGCGGTGTCAGTGCCCGGCTCCGCACCGAAGGTCACCGTCGTGGTGGTGTACAGCGCGTCGAGGGTCAGTGACAGGCTGGGGGTCACCGGCAGGATGAGCTCGGCATCGGCCTTGCCCCAGTACTTGATCAGCGCGATATTGGCGTGCGCGACCGCGGTGACCGACATGGCCGCCGGCGTGGAGTCAGTCACTTGGTGCCCTCCTGCGGGACGGCACTGCTGCTCGCACTGGTTGCGCTGGTCGCGCTGGTCGAGCCGCTGACCCGCTCGGGCACGTGCACCCAGGCTGCGGCCGCGCCGGCGTCCAGCAGGGCGTCCTCGATGCGCCGGGCCTGCTCGGCGGTCTCGGCCAGGGCGATCATGCACCCGCCGCGTCCGCCACCGGTGAGCTTGGCGCCCAGGGCCCCGGCATCCATTGCCGCGTCCACGAGCCGCTCCAGTGAGGGGTCACTGACCCCCAGCTCCTTCAGCAGGCCGTGTGACTCGGTCATGCGCCGGCCCACCGTCACGGTGTCACCGTCGCGCAGGGCCTCGACCACCTCCCCGGTGATCTCGCCGAGACGTTCCAGCGCCGTGTTGGTGGACTCCGGCTCGGCCTCCCGCCGGTCACGGACATGCGCCACCGCCTCGCGGGTCGCGCCCTCCACACCGGAGTCGGCGATGACGATCCACCCCTGCGGCACGACCTGCAACTCGGTGGACTCACCGTCCTGGAAGTACACGGGCACCTGTGAGGAGGTGGTCACCGCGTCCAACCCGGACGGCCGACCGTGCGCCACGGTCTCGGCCTCCTGGGTCATGTCGAAGAGCTCCGCCGGCGTCGCCGCGACGTCGAAGGCGTCGAGGACGGCACGGATCACCGCACCACCGGCGGCGGCGGAGGAACCGAGGCCACGCTCCGGCGGGAAGTTGGCATCCGTGGTGATCGTCAGCCCGGTACCGGGGTGTCCAGCGAAGCGGGCGGCGATCTCCGCGGCCTTGACGATGCTGGCGAAGCGCGCCGGAGCGTCCGACAACAACCCCGACCAGCCCAGACCGGTCAGCGTGCTGGGTCCGTCCACCGGCTCAACGCGGGCGGTCATGAACAGGCTGCGCAGCGGCAGAGCGATCGCGGGGAATCCGTAGACCACCGAATGCTCGCCGAAGAGGATGATCTTCGCCACGGTACGGCCGTGCCCGACATGTGGAGTCACATAAGCCTTTCTGCTGCAGAAGTGGAGAGAGCGTCAAGACGGAAGATTACAACGTGGACAGGTCCACACCGTAAACCACCGCACGTCACCGCAAGTCACTGTGGGGTCCTACGTCCCAAGCGTGCCACATCCGGTGGCCCGCCACCGGGATTCGTCGCCCCAATATCGCTGGGTCTGCCGCCCGCCAGCCGACCGCCATCCACCCGCCAGCCGACCTCCAGCCACATGCTGCCGCGATTCCGCTGTTCACCGGGTCGAGGCATACACTTACCCGGCAATCCCCTGACGTTTCCCCGTGAAGAGAGCCCATGAGCACGCCCACACCGGCCACGACCGCGGCCGCCTCCCAGAAACACCCGGTTGACCAAGTCCCGGCCCCCGGAAAACTGGCCGTCCTGTCCACCCAGCACGTCCTGGCGTTCTACGCCGGTGCGGTGATCGTCCCGCTGCTCATCGCCAGCGGCCTGGGGCTGGACGCCGAGACGACCATCCACCTGATCAACGCCGACCTGTTCACCTGTGGCATCGCCACCCTGATCCAGTCGGTCGGGTTCTGGAAGGTCGGTGTACGCCTGCCGATCATCCAGGGTGTGACAACCACCGCGGTCTCCCCGATCATCGCCATCGGCCTGGCCACCACCGGTGGCGAGGGTGGCACCGAGGCGCTGCCGGCGATCTACGGCTCGATCATCGTCGCCGGCCTGTTCACCTTCTTCGCCGCCCCCTACTTCGCGAAGTTCATCCGGTTCTTCCCGCCGGTGGTCATCGGCACCGTACTGACCACCATGGGCATCACCCTGCTGGGTGTCTCCGCCAACGACATCACCGGCTTCGCCGACGGCACCCCGGCCGCCAAGGACCTGGCCTACGCCGGTCTGACCCTGGCGGTCATCCTGCTGGCCCAGCGCTTCTTCAAGGGCTTCCTCGGCACCCTGGCCATCCTGATGGGTCTGGTCATCGGCACCGGTGTGGCGATGATCCTCGGCGACGCCGGGTTCAACGACGTGGGCTCCTCCGACTGGGTCGGCTTCACCACCCCGTTCTACTTCGGCGCCCCGGAGTTCGTGCTCACCGGCATCATCTCCATGGTCATCGTCATGCTGATCACCATGGTGGAGACCACCGGTGACGTCTTCGCCGCCGGTGAGATCGTGGGCAAGCGCATCACCAAGGGCCACATCGCCGCCGCCATCCGCGCCGACGGCCTGTCCACCACCCTCGGTGGCGTGCTGAACTCCTTCCCCTACACCTGCTTCGCGCAGAACGTCGGCCTGGTGCGCATGACCCGGGTGAAGTCCCGCTGGGTCGTCGCCGGGGCCGGCGTGATCATGATCGTCATCGGCCTGATCCCCAAGGCCGGCGCGGTCGTCGCCGCGATCCCCGGCCCGGTGCTGGGCGCGGCGTCGCTGGCCCTGTTCGCCAATGTCGCCCTGGTCGGTATCCAGACCCTCGGCAAGGCCGACCTGTCGGACAACCGCAATGCCGCGGTGATGACCATCTCCATCGGGCTGGGCATGCTGGTGGCCTTCAAACCGGACATCGCCCAGATCTTCCCCGAGTGGGCGCAGGTGTTCTTCGCCTCCGGCGTGACCACCGGCTCCATCGCCGCGATCCTGCTCAACCTGCTCTTCTTCCATGTCGGACGCCGCCCCTCCCCGGAGGTCACCCGGGACGCGGCCGGACGCGCCATCGCCCTGGACGACGTCAACGCCATGGACTCCGAGACCTTCGTCTCCACCTTCTCCCCACTGTTCAACGGGGTCAGCTGGCCGCTGGAGCGGGCCCACGCCGCCGGACCGTTCGGCAGTGTGCAGGAACTGCGTGACGCCGTGCAGGAGGCCGTGCTCACCGCCGACCGTGAGGAGCACACCGACCTGATCGGCAGCTACCCCTCGATGGCCGAGCTGTTGCTCGACGACAACACCGCCGACGAGCGGCTGTCCAGCTTCGCCGGGTCGGTGGCGCTGGAGGACCTGGACTCCATGGACGACGTGGAGCAGGAGCAGCTGCGCGAGCTCTCCACCAGTTACCAGGAACGCTTCGGTCTGCCGTTCGTGATGTGCCTGGGACGCCTGGACTCCCGCTCTCAGATCATCAGCGAAGGCGTGCGGCGCCTGGAGAACTCCCCGGCCCAGGAGCGGTTGCAGTTGCTGGGTGAGGTCGTGGAGATCGCCAACGACCGCTTCAACCACATGATCGCCGACGCCAGCCCGGTCGCCTCGGCGTGGAAGAGCAAGTTCAACCACCTGGATTAGGCAGCCGACCGCCTGCAGCGGGACAGGAAGGAACCCCGGGCGCCAGTGGGAGGGTCGCTGGCATCCGGGGTTTTCTGTGTGTGGGGGACGCGTCCTACGCGGAGCGCACCTGCGACACAGCTGTGGACACCGCGCTGACCGCCTGGTCCATGGCCTTGCGCGCTCCTCGCCACACCGCCACCGAGTTGGCGAAGGGGTGCACCAATCCCCGGTGGCGGACCATGGTCACCGGCACGCCAGCTTCCTTGAGCCGGGCCCCGTAGGCCTCCCCCTCGTCACGCAACGGGTCGAAACCGGCGACGGCGATATAGGCCGGTGCCAGGCCGGAGAGGTCGTCCGCCAACAGCGGGGACACCAGCGGGTCGGTCGGGTCGACAGGGGTACCGAGGGCACCACCGCGTCCCAGGTAGTGGTGCTCGTACCAGGAGATCTGCTCCTCGGTGAGGTAGAAGCCCAGTTCACCGAACTCGACCCGGCTGGCGCTCTTGTTCGCCAGGTCGGTGACCGGTACGAACAGCAGCTGCAGCAGCGGCTGGTCGCGGCCTTCGGCGCGCAGTCGCAGACAGGACGCGGCCGCCAGGTTGCCGCCCGCGGAGTCGCCGCCAACGATCAGCCTGGAGGTGTCCACCGGCACACCGATGACCCGCTCCACCTCCCCACCCCGGGTGGAGTCCTGTACGGCGGTGACCACCTCGAAGACATCGTCCAACGGAGTGGGGAACGGATGTTCGGGTGCCATCCGGTAGTCGACCGACACCACGGTGACCCGGCCGTCAGCGCACAGGCTACGGCAGGCGGCGTCGTGACTGTCGAGGGAGCCGGTGACCCAGCCACCACCGTGGGCGTAGATCAGCACCGGGCGCGGACCGAGGTCCTCATGTGGTGATGCGTGGTGGTAGACCCGAACCCCGATCCCGGCGATGGCGCTGTCGTGCACGTGAGCCACCGGAACGGTGCCGGCGGCGATGTAGGCCTCCTTCTCCACGATCTTGCGGGAGTGCACCGGGGGAACCTCGACGATGTCCAGGGAGCTGATGACCTTCAGTGCCAGCAGGGACGCCCGGACGTCGGCGTCGAGCAGGTCACCGTCCTTGTTGCGGACGGTGCCGAGTGCGCGAAGAACCGGTACGGGAATCTTGCTGAGTAGGCGTCCGCCGAAGGCGGTGGCCTTGTCAACGAAACCCGGTCGGTACACCCCGTTGCCGGGGTTGGTGATGTGGGATGCCGGAGAGGAGTGCGCTGGGATGTTGTTCGTCATGTGCCATAGGCTGCCATACCATGTGGCATATGTCACACACGGGGGTGAACTATTTCATGCGCGATAGCTCCCGGAGGTCGTCAGACCATTCCGGCATCCTTCACCGTCTCCCACTCAGTCTGCAGCTCCTCGACCGTAGCAGTCAGTCGTTCCTGCTGGTCATCGGACAGTTCCAGGCCCTGGACGATCTCCCATCGACCATCGACGCTGCGGCAGGGGAAGCTGCACACCACCCCCTCCGGGACTCCGTAGGAGCCATCGGACTCCAGTGCCACGGAGGTCCAGTCGCCCTCCGGAGTCCCGGCCACCCAGTCGCGCATGTGGTCCACCGCCGCCGATGCCGCCGACGCCGCCGACGACGATCCGCGCACCTCGATGATCTCGGCGCCACGGTTGGCGACCCGGGGGATGAACTCCCCGGCGACCCAGGGATTGTCCAACTGATCTGCGACCGGGGAACCGTCGAGCTGGAGCTCGGCGACATCCGGGAACTGAGTGGAGGAATGGTTGCCCCACACCGTCATCCGCGACAGCCGGGCCGGGGCGACATCGAGCTTCTGGCCGATCTGTGACAAGCCACGGTTGTGGTCCAACCGGGTCATGGCGGTGACCTGACCACGGGGCAGACCCGCGTGTGCGGCGAGGATCGCGGCATTGGTGTTCGCCGGATTGCCGACCACCAGCACCTTCACCCCTGGCGCGGCGTTCTCGGCGATGGCACGGCCCTGGGGACCGAAGATCCCCCCGTTGCCGATGAGCAGATCCGAGCGCTCCTCCCCCTTGCCACGCGGCTTGGCCCCGACCAGGAAGGCTGCGTCGGCACCGGCGAAACCCTCCGCCGCATCATCGGTGACCACGATCTCCCCGAGGTGCGGCAGGGCAGCGTCCGACAACTCCATCGCCACACCTTCGGCGGCGCGCCGGCCTGCGGGGATCTCCAGCAGGCGCAGGTTCACCCGGCGGTCGCCGAAGACGTTGCCGGCGGCGATGCGGAAGAGCAGGGAATAGGCGATCTGCCCGGCCGCGCCGGTGACCGTGACCGTGACCGGGCTGGCGCCTGCGGTGTCGGCGTTGGCGGTACTGGTGTTCATGGGGATTGCTCCATCATCTGTGTCGTCGGTTCAGGGTCGACCCGCACCCGTGTCCCACTATGGTGGAGGTCACACAGGTGCTTCTGTCCCCAACCTAGCGAAAAGGAGCCTGGTGGCGTGTTCGCGACCGTCCCGGACAACCCCCGGTGACCCCGTCGTAGCGCCCCTTTCGGACACCCCCTCGCCACCCGGACTACCCCTGTTCAAGTGCCCCCTGTCGAGTGTATTCGTGCCGGATACAGACCTACCACGGCAAAATGGTGACAACAGGTGTTCCCGGGGCCGTATCCTGGAAAGACTGTGGACCGCCCGACGCCGGCACCACAACCACCGGACACGCCACCGGGTGCACACCCCCGCACCCCTGATGAGGCCACCCGACCCACTCCAGGAGACCCGCCGCCATGACCACCGACCCGGACCCGTCCACCACGCTTCCCGGCACCCACCGTCGTTACGGCTGCTCGGTCGAGGACTACCGACTCGTGCTGGACACCGCCATCCCCGAACTCGTGCGTTCGGGCCTTGCGGCCGAAACTCGCGACATCGCCGTCGGGGCCGGGGTCTCCCCCAACCACCCGCTGCTGCGCGACACCCAGGTGCTCTACGACGAAGCACTGCGCTACGCCTTCCGCCTGATCTGGCCACGTCCCGAAGACCTCGATGTCGAGAACCTCGTTCCGGCCGAAGCGGTCCGCACCCTGGTGCGCACCGCCTACCGCCGACACCGGGCACACCCGGACGCCGTCCGGCTGATCGTCACGGAGAACATCGCCGGGTACGGACATGTCGGCGGACGCCACGACGTGCTCGAATCCTCCCCGGTGGTGCTGCAGATCGACCGGGTACTGATGCGTGGCCAGGACTACGGTGCGTTCCGGCCGGGAATCTCCGCCGAGGATGTCTACGTCCTGATCACCTCATTGTGTTGCTTCCCCGCCTCCCAGGGCACCACCTTCCACACCCACTACGGCACCGACCTGGACAATGCGCAGACGGTTGACGGCCTGGAGAAGTTGGCATGCGATGCGGTTCTGGCGTTCCTGACCACCTCGATGCCCACCACGCAGGGCAGTTCCTACACCCACGCCAGCCCGACGAAGACCACCCCCTCCTCCGTGTCGGCGTCGCTGTACACCGCCGGGGATGGCGGCGAGGTCGAGGGAGTGGTCACCTTCCAGGCGGGCGACGGGCATGACACCGAGGAGCTCATGCGCATGGCGCAGGCCGGTTACGACCACGAGAACGACGAGGTCGTGGGCTACGGCAGCCACGGCGGGCACTCCGGGCACACCGCGCACGCTGCGTCCGCTGACCCGGACAGCTCGGGTGACTCGGGTGACTGGAGTGCGGATGAGGAGTCGGCGGCGACCGGCGTGGATGAGGACGCGGCGGGGGCCCTCGATGCAGCTGATCACGCTGGCGGTGCTGGTGTTGCTGGCGGTAACGGCTCTGTCGAAGATGGTGGCACCGTCGACGGTGTCGAGAGCACCGAAGCCGACGGAGCGTCCGACACGGCTGGCGACATGGACACCGTGGACGTCGGGGACGCAGCGGCGGCGGACGCTACTGCTCCCGCTACTGATCGGAATGCCGGAGAAAGCGGGAGTGATCAGTTCGACGGCGCACACGGTGCTGACCGCACTGACGGCAACGACGGCGCTGCCGGTGTCGATACCTCCGGTGAAAAATACACCGAGTTCGAGAAGCTGGTCGAGGCCACCGAGGCCGCGGCCGAACAGTCCAGCTACCAGGGATACCAGGCCTACAACAACTTCTGGGACCCCGACGAGGACTCAGACCCGGACGACGAGAACACCGCCGACGACCACATCGCCGGGCTGTACGACGACTGAGTGTTGCGGGCGGTCGAGGCCTGCGTCAGGCGCTGCGCTGCTCGCGCTCGGCGACCTCTTCATGCGTCAGCAGCTGCGGCTCTCCCTCCCCGGTCACCGTCCCGCCGGTGATGATCACCTCACCGGTGTCCTCGTCATCGGGGATCGAGTACATCAGCGGCAGCAGGATGCTCTCCACGATCGAGCGCAGACCACGGGCTCCGGTCTCCCGCTCCAGTGCCTTGCGGGCGATGGCACGCAGGGCGTCCTCCTCGAAGGTCAGCTGCACCCCGTCCATCTCGAACAGTCGCTGGTACTGGCGCACCAGTGAGTTCTTCGGCTCGGTGAGGATCTGCATCAGCGACTCCTCGTCCAGGTGGCCGACGTGGGTGATCACCGGCAGACGACCGATGAGCTCAGGGATCAGCCCGAACTTCACCATGTCCTCCGGCTCCACGTGCCGGAACGGATCCGGATCCTCGTCGGCCTTGCCGCGGACCTCGGCGCCGAAGCCGACACCCTTGCGTCCGCGCCGCTCGGAAATGACCTTCTCCAGGCCGGCGAAAGCGCCGGAGACGATGAACAGCACATTCTTCGTGTCGAACTGGATGAGTTCCTGGTTCGGGTGTTTGCGTCCACCCTGCGGCGGAACGGCGGCGACGGTGCCCTCCAGGATCTTCAGCAATGCCTGCTGTACGCCCTCACCGGAAACGTCACGGGTGATCGACGGGTTCTCCGACTTGCGGGAGATCTTGTCCACCTCGTCGACGTAAATGATGCCCTGCTGGGCCTTCGCCACGTCGAAGTCGGCGGACTGCAGCAGCTTCAGCAGGATGTTCTCCACGTCCTCACCGACGTAGCCGGCCTCGGTGAGGCTGGTGGCGTCGGCAATGGCGAAGGGCACGTCCAGCATGCGGGCAAGCGACTGCGCCAGGTAGGTTTTGCCGGAGCCGGTGGGGCCGAGCATGAGGATATTCGACTTGGTCAGCTCGACCTGGTCGTCACTGCGCCGGGCGGTGGCGTCCGAGGACTCGGCGCGGATACGCTTGTAGTGGTTGTAGACGGCGACGGCGAGGGTGCGCTTCGCATCGTCCTGCCCGATGACGTACTCGTCGAGGAAACGGGTGATCGCCGCAGGACGCGGCAGGTCACCGGAATCATCACCGGAGGAAGCACCGGCGGCGAGTTCCTCGTCGATGATCTCGTTACACAGCTCGATGCACTCATCGCAAATGTAGACACCGGGACCGGCGATGAGCTTTCGGACCTGCTTCTGGCTCTTTCCACAGAACGAGCACTTCAGCAGCTCGGCACTTTCCTGCATCGATGGCATCTGGGGGGAACACTCCTGGGAACTGGTGGGTGTCAGGGACAATTCCACCCGATTGTACCCCTCTGGGGGCGGTGTTGAGCGCCGGTTGTCGTCGGCGCGTCAGGCGACCCCCACTCCACGCCGGGGGTTCGATACTCCTCGGGTTCCCCCGAGTCAGGCATGACGCTGTGTCAGGTCAGAAGCCCTGGGCGACGCGCTGGTACACCGCGTTCCACCGCAGGGAGTCTTCGAAGCGGTCGACGGTGGTGTCCTCGTCGATGACGGCGAGCTCCACCTCGGAGATGCGGGCGAAGTCACGCCAGGTCTCGACGTCGAGAGCGGTGGACATCACGGTGTGGTGGGCCGCACCGGCGGCGAGCCAGCAGGCGGCGGAGGTCGCCAGTGACGGGGCCGGCTCCCAGACCGCGCGGGCGACGGGGAGGTTCGGCAGCGGCTGGTCCGGCTCGACGACCTTGACGACGTTGGCGGTGAGCCGGAAGCGGTCACGCAGGTCGGACAGGGCGACGACGACGGCGTCGCCGGGATCGGTGTCGAAGACCAGGCTCACCGGGTCCTCCCGGTCGCCGATGCCCAGCGGGTGGATCTCCAGGCTCGGCTTCTTCCCCTGCTCCGTGGCCTGCGAGGCCAGGGTCGGACAGATCTCCAGCATGTGGGCGCCGAGAATCTTCTCGTTGCCAGCGGTGAGGTTGTAGGAGTAGTCCTCCATGAGGCTCGCGCCACCGGGCAGGCCGTAGCCCATTACCTTGGCGATGCGGATCAGAACACCGGTCTTCCAGTCCCCCTCGGCGCCGAAGCCGTAGCCGTCGGCCATGAGCCGCTGGACGGCGAGCCCCGGAAGTTGGCGCAGCTCACCGAGGTCCTCGAAGGTGTCGGTGAAGGCGTAGGCGCCCTCTGCCTCGAGGAAGCCGCGGATCGCCGCTTCCTGCCTCGCGGCGTAGCGCAGCGAGTCGTGGCGGTCGCCGCCGGGCAACAGGGCCGGGTCGACGTCGTAGAGCTCGGTGTATTCGGCGACCAGGGTGTCGACGGTCTCCTCGGACACGGTGTCCACCGCGGCGGCGAGCTCGTTGACGCTCCAGGTGTCCACGGAGGTGCCGAAGCGGATCTCGCCCTCGGTCTTGTCACCCTCGGTGACGGCGACATTGCGCATGTTGTCGCCGAAGCGGACCATCTTCAGGTGCTGGGCCTCGTACCAGCCGGTGGCGGCACGGGACCAGCCGCCGATGCGTGCGGTGACGCGCTGCTCGGAGGTGTGGCCGACGACGCTGACGCGCGGGATGCCGAGGCGGGTGAGGAGGTAGCCGAACTCGCGGTCGCCGTGGGCGGCCTGGTTGAGGTTCATGAAGTCCATGTCGATGGAGCTCCACGGGATCTGCTCGTCGGCCTGGGTGTGCAGGTGCAGCAGCGGCTTGCGAAGGGCCTTGAGGCCGCGGATCCACATCTTCGCCGGGGAGAACGTGTGCATCCAGGTGATGACGCCGACGACGTTGTCCCGGGCCCCGGCCTCGAGGATGGTGGACAGGATGTTGTCGGAGTCGGTGAGGACCGGCTTCCAGACGATCTTCACGGGGATGTCGTCGGAGGCGTCGAGCCGCTCGGCGATGACGCGGGACTGCTCGGCGACCTGGTCGAGGGTCTCGGGACCGTAGAGGCCCTGGGAGCCGGTGAGGAACCAGATCTCGCGGTCGGTGAAAGGGTTCTGCATCATGGTGGTTCTCTCCTACTGTCCGTAGACGTTCTGGTAGCGGTTGTTGAGCTGGTCGATGCTCTCCTGCGGGATCGGCAGGGTGTCGCCGAGCTGGCGGGCCAGGCGCATCGCCTTGGCGACCTCCTCGACCATCACGGCGGCCTTCACGGCCGAGCGGCCGTCCTTGCCGACGGTGAACGGACCGTGGTTCTGCATGAGCACCTCCGGGGAGCGGGAATCACGCAGGGTCTCGACGATGCCGCGTCCGATGGAGTCGTCGCCGATGATCGCGAAGGGGCCGACGGGCACGGGGCCGCCGAACTCGTCGGCCATCATGGTCAGTCCGCAGGGGATCTCCTCGCCGCGGGCGGCCCAGGCCGTCGCGTAGCTGGAGTGGGTGTGGACGACGCCGCCGATGTGGTCCATGTTCTCGTAGACGTAGGCGTGGGCGGCGGTGTCCGAGGACGGTGCCCGGTCACCGTCGACCAGTTCGCCCTTGATGTCGCAGACGACCATGGCCTCCAGGGTGAGCCCGTCGTAGCTGACACCGGAGGGCTTGATGACGATGAGGTCGTTGGTGCCGGGGGTGCCGTCCTCATTCACGATGACGCGTTCGGAGACATTGCCGGCGGTCCAGACGACGAGTTCCCAGCGGGGCAGTTCGGCGTGCAGGTCGCAGACGCGGACGCGGGTTGCGGCGACGGCGTCCTGCACTGACTGCGGCTAGTCGGACAGTGGGCGGTTACTCATCGGTGGTCCTTTCGGTGGGTGGTTGCTGCAGTGGTGGAGTCGGCGGTGAAGTCGGCGGGGATGAGGTCGGTGGCCGCGCGTTCCAGTTCGACGACAGCGCGGAACCGCTCGAGGTAGGCGGCGAAGCCGCGGACGTCGCGGTCGACCGGTGCGAGAACCTCGGCCTCCTGGCCGGCGAAGATCTTCTGGTCCAGGAAGTCCGCGAGGCTCGTGTCGGCGTCCTGTTCGTCACGAAGCGCGTCCCGGCGGCCCGGGGCCGCACCCTGGAGGAGATCGAGCAGCAGTCGAACCCGGAGGTCGAGGAAGCCACGATGAAGGCAGCCGCGCAGGAGTCCGTCGCACGCTGACGCAGCCCGTCCCCCAGCTCGAGAATCCGGGATGTTCAGTACGCTGAACACCATGAGTATTCTCCACACCCGCATCACCGGACGCGGCCGCCGCACCGTGGTCCTGCTCGGCGCCCTGGGCTCGGGCGTGGACATGTGGACCGGCGTCCAGAACCGACTCAGCGTCCCCGGCCCCGGCACCGACAGTGTCCCCGGTGCCCGCGTCATCGCCGTCGACCACCGTGGTCACGGTAGCCACGGTGGTCACGGTGGTTCCGTCCTGCCGGACGGCACGCAGGACGCTCCGGTGACCATCGCCGACCTCGCCGGCGACGTCACCGAGACCCTCGACCGACTCGGTCTCGACGGTGGGAGGGACGCCACCCGAATCGACCTCGTCGGCCTGTCCATCGGCGGCGCGATCGCCCAGCACCTTGCCGGATCCCCCGACGCCAGCCACCGGGTACGCACACTGACCCTGATGTGCACCGCGCCGAGCTTCGGCTCCCCGGAAACCTGGACAGCGAAAGCCACCGCGGTGCGCGCCGGTGGACTGGCCACCCTGCAGGACCTCGGCGAGGACACCGTCCAGCGGTGGCTGACACCTGGTTACCTCGCCGACCACCCGGCGACCGCGGCGTCCATCGTCGCGATGATCGCCGGAACCTCCCCGGAAGGCTACGCGCAGTGCTGCGAGGCCCTCTCGTCCTTCAACGGCACTGACCTGCTGGGGCAGGTCACGGTGCCGACGCTGACGGTGGCCGGCGCGTCCGACCCGACCTGCCCGCCGGAGACGCTGAAGGCGATGTCCGAGGCCGTGGCAGGCAACGGTCTCTCTGACGGCGTGGTCCGCCACGAGGTCATCGAACCCGGCGCACACCTGCTGCCGGTACAGCAGGCCCAGCGGGTAGCTGATCTGCTGCAGGAGTTCTGGGGGCCGTAGCTGGTGTTGTGGGCCGTCACCAGTAGTGTTGAGCCCTGAGCAACCCTCGTTCTGGCCACTCGGCCCCACCCCACACCTGATCCAAGGAGTACACCCGTGTCCGCGTCCGGCAACACCATCCCGTCCCTGGTCGACCAGGCCTGCCTCATCGTCCACGGACCGGACCAGCCGGGCCTCGTCGCCCACATCACCGCCGCGATCACCCGCAACGAGGGCAACATCACCGCCCTGGACCAGTACTCCAGCAATGACCAGGACGGTGTTTTCTTCCAGCGCATCGTCTTCCACCGCCACAACCTCATCACCGCGATGGACGACATCCGTGCCGACCTGTCCGAGACTCTGGCGTCCTGCAACATGAGCTGGTCGTTGAGCGACCGGTCGCAGCCCAAGCGCATGGCAGTCCTGGCCTCGGCCGGCGACCACTGCCTGCTGGACCTGCTGTGGCGACACCGGCGCGAGGAGCTTCCGGTCACCATCCCGATGGTGATATCCAACCACACCACCACCGCAGACGACGTCCGCACGTTCGGTGTGCCCTTCTTCCACGTCCCCTCGCAGAAGGGGCCGGACAAGGCCGAGTCGGAGGCGGAGATCCTCAAACTCCTCAAGGGCAACGTGGACTTCGTGGTGCTGGCCCGCTACATGCAGGTGCTCTCCAATGACTTCCTGGAGAAACTGGGCGTACCGGTGATCAACATCCACCACTCCTTCCTGCCGGCCTTCGTCGGCGCCGACCCCTACCGTCGGGCGTGGGAGCGCGGCGTGAAGCTGATCGGCGCGACCGCCCACTACGTCACCGAGGACCTGGACGAGGGCCCGATCATCGAACAGGACACCGTGCGGGTGACCCACCGTGACTCGGTGGCCGACCTGCGCCAGCGTGGTGCCGAGGTCGAGCGGTCCGTGCTGTCCCGTGCGGTGACCTGGCACGCAGAAGATCGTGTGATCCGCAACGGGAACCACACGATCGTGTTCTAACACTACGGCAGCCACTGCGCTCCTCGGGCAGTCACCGGAAAACGCTGAAGCCCGCGGGGAGGTCCCCGCGGGCTTCGTGCTGTGACGCCGAAGCGTCCTACTGCTGTGTCCTACTTCTGGGCCGACAGCTTCCGGTACTCGAAGACCTGGTCGACGATGCCGTACTCCTTGGCACCCTCGGCAGTGAGGAACTTGTCGCGGTCGGTGTCCTTACGGACCTGCTCCTCGGTCTGGCCGGTGTGCTGGGCCAGGGTGGACTCCATGAGACGGCGCATGCGCTCGATCTCATTGGCCTGGATCTCCA
Source organism: Candidatus Corynebacterium faecigallinarum (assembly GCF_052264515.1). Lineage (NCBI taxonomy): Bacteria > Bacillati > Actinomycetota > Actinomycetes > Mycobacteriales > Corynebacteriaceae > Corynebacterium > Candidatus Corynebacterium faecigallinarum. The sequence goes on along the minus strand of NZ_JBQQOC010000011.1, from coordinate 7,571 downwards.
GATCGGAGACCTGACCCTGGGTGCCCTGGGTGGCCGGCTGGTGGATCAGCACACGTGCGTTCGGCAGTGCGGCGCGCTTGCCCTTGGTGCCGGCGGCCAGCAGCACAGCGGCCGCGGAGGCAGCCTGACCGAGGCAGACGGTCACGATGTCGGGACGCACGTACTGCATCGTGTCGTAGATGGCCATCAGCGCGGTGAAGGAACCACCGGGCGAGTTAATGTACATCGTGATGTCACGGTCCGGGTCCAGTCCCTCCAGGACCAGCAGCTGGGCCATGATGTCATTCGCCGAGGCATCGTCGACCTGGGTACCCAGGAAGATGATGCGCTCCTCGAAGAGCTTGTTGTAGGGGTTGGACTCCTTGGCGCCCCAGGAGGAGTGCTCCACGAAGGACGGGAGGATGTAGCGCGACGTCGGCATCTGGACACCAGACACCTCTCCGGTCGGCGCTGCCGTCCCTGCCGTGCCCGTCAGCCCCGACAGTTCGGTGGCGTGGGTGAATCCGGTCATGTTCTCGCTTCCCATGTGTACTTCTTCTCCCTACTGGTCCTTGGCCGAGCCGATGACGTGATCGACGAAGCCGTACTCCAGTGCCTGCTGTGCGGTGAACCACCGGTCACGGTCGGAGTCCTTCTGGATCTGTTCCAGGGACTGTCCGGTGTGCTCGGCGATCAGCTCTGCCATCTCCCGCTTGGTCTGGGCGAACTGCTCAGCCTGGATGGCGATGTCTGCGGCGGTACCACCGACACCGGCCGACGGCTGGTGCATCATGATCCGGGCGTGCGGCAGGGCGTAACGCTTGCCCTGGGTGCCGGCGGACAGCAGGAACTGGCCCATGGAGGCAGCCAGGCCCATGCCGTAGGTGGCGACGTCGCACGGGGCGTACTGCATCGTGTCGAAGATCGCCATACCGGCGGTCACCGAGCCACCCGGGGAATTGATGTACAGCTTGATGTCGCTGTCCGGGTCCTCTGCGCTCAGCAGGAGGATCTGTGCACAGAGCTTGTTGGCGATCTCGTCATCGACCTGGGTGCCCAGGAAGATGATGCGCTCGCGCAGCAGGCGCTCGAACACCGAATCGTTGAGGTTCATCCCCGTGGCCGCGGTCATCTGCGCCGTACGCAGTGCCTGACCGGCGGACATGTCGTTTGTGCTCACTTATGCTCCTCGCTCAAGTTCACGTGGTTGGAATGAGGTCCAGCGTAGTCAAGTGCCGGGTCGTATGCGGCCGTCAGGTGGCGTGTTCGCTGTCAGCGCACGGGGTGCGGTGTTGAGTGACGGACTGGGCGGTGCGCCCATGGTGTGCCGTGGTGCGTTGACTGGTCAACTGACATCAGGACGCTACCGCCGTCCTTCTCCACGTACCCCAGCATCCGTCACACCTGGTCGATCGACATGGTTGCATATGCAACGCCGTAACCTGGGAAAACAACAGAACACCTCCCGCGCAGAAAACGCGGGAGGTGTGATGTTTGACGCCCGGGGCGGGCCGATGCCGACGACCCCCCCCCCCCCGCTGGCCGGAGTTCTGGAGGAACCCGGCCTGACGACTACTTCTCGGTGTCCTCGGTGGCCTCGACGGTGATCGTCTCGGTGGCCTCGGCGTCGGCATCCGCCTCAACCTCGGCACCCTCGGCACCCTCAGCAACCTCAGCTTCCTGGCCGAAGAAGTCCTTCGGGTCAATGGATGCACCGTTGGTGTCGGCGACAGTGACCTTGCAGATGTTCAGGGCCAGTGCCTTGCCGCGACGCACGTCGGCGAAGAGGTTGGCGATCTGGCCGGACTGCTGCAGCTGCATGACGAACTGGTTCGGGTCCATGCCGTAGCGCTGTGCGGTGAACATGATGTGGTCGGTGAGCTCCTGCTGGGAGACCTCCGGCTTCTCGATGTCCGCCAGGGAGTCCAGGAACAGCTGGGTACGCACGGAGTCCTCCGCGGCCTCGCGGGTGTCCTCCTCGAACTTCTCCCGGGTGATGTCCTGGGCGGCGAGCATCTGCTCGAAGATCTTCTCGTCGCCACCGAACTGGCTCAGCAGCTGCTGCAGCTGACCGTCGACCTGCTCCTGGACCACGGACTCCGGCAGCGGAACCTCGGTCTTCTCGAGGGCGGCAGCCAGGACCTTGTCGCGGATGTCGCCGGCCTGCTGGCCCTTGAGCTGCTCCTCGACCTGGCCCTTCAGGGAGTCCTTCAGCTCGTCGAGGGTGTCGAACTCGCTGGCGAGCTGGGCGAAGTCGTCGTCCAGCTCCGGCAGCTCGCGCTCCTTGACGGAACCAACGGTGACGGTGGCCTGTGCGGCGGAGTCGGCGTGCTCGCCGGAGACCAGGGTGGTGTCGAACTCCTTGGACTCACCCTCGGACAGGCCGATGAGCGCCTCGTCCAGACCCTCGACCAGGGACGCGGAGCCGACCTCGTAGGACAGCCCCTCGGAGGACGCCTCGTCGACAGCCTCGCCGTCGACGGTGGCGTTCAGGTCGATGGAGACGAAGTCACCGTCCTGCACGGCACGGTCGACAGCCTTGAGGGTGCCGAAGCGGGCGCGCAGGTTGGTCAGCTCGGACTCGATGGCCTCGTCGTCGGCGACCAGCGGCTCAACCTCGACGGACAGCTCGGCGAAGTCGGGGACATCGATCTCCGGGCGGACGTCGACCTCGGCGGTGAAGGTGACGTGGTCGTTGTCCTCGAGCTCGGCGATGTCGATGTCGGGCTGGCCGAGAGCCTTGACGTCGTTCTCCTCGATGGCCTCGCCGTAACGGCTCGGCAGCATGTCGTTGAGAACCTCGTTCAGGATCGCGCCGCGGCCCAGGCGGGCCTCCAGGATCTTCGCGGGGACCTTGCCCTTGCGGAAGCCCGGCAGGCTGACCTGCTGGGCCAGGGTCTTGTAGGCGTTGTCGAACTCGGGCTTCAGCTCGTCGAAGGGAACCTCGACGGTGAGCTTGGCGCGGGTGGCACTCAGCTGTTCAACGGAGCTCTTCACGGATGCACACTCCTGTGTGTTCTTGTCTGTGTACGGTCGGCCGGCGGGCACGGACACCACCCGGGGGTTGACCCGGGTGGTGTGGTCGTCGCGTGCCGTCCAGTCTGTCACCCGCTGCCCCCGTCAGTGACGGCGGGGACGGGGACGAGCCGGAGGCGGCCACCGGTTTCATGGTCGTCGCCGATTTTATCGTGTGGCCGAGACGGACGGGCAGGGGGGGTCGGTCCTTTGGCCACATCTGTCGCCAAATGTCTCCAAAGGGCCGGAACCGCACCTGCCCGCCATTCCAGCACCCGTCGGGATAGCGGGATTTGAACCCACGACCCCTCGCTCCCAAAGCGAGTGCGCTACCAAACTGCGCCATATCCCGGCGGCAGAAATCGATCTGACGGTGCAGTCGTTCTGCTGCTGTGTGATGTTACGGGGTCGCCGTTGAGACCGGCAACGTCGGGTACCGCTTAATCGCCGAGGGGCGTCGACTTCGCAGCGTCACGGGAGTTCGCGTTCCACTCCGGGATCCAGTTCGGCACGTCCCCGTGCGCGGCCGGCGGCGCCGACAGCAGGTCGGCCATCTCAGCGTCGGAGACGGTGCCGCCTTTCTTCTTCAGGACGCGAAGACGCACCACCGCGTGGGCGCAGACGGTCCCTTTGTGGACGAAGGCCTGCTCGACGAAGACCGCGCGGGCGTCGCCGCTGAGCAAGCGGGTGCGGATCTCGAACTTCTGCCAGGGCATCAGTGAGCGACGGTAGTTGATGGTCTGCCCGGCGACGACGAGGTAGTACCCGAGTTCCTCGCTGCGGCGGTACAGGCCGGAGCGCATCATCAGTTCGGTGCGGGCCAGATCGAGCATCGTCAGGTAGCGGCCGTTGTTCATGTGCCCGAGAGTGTCGAGGTCATTGGGCAGCACACGCATCGGCGTGGAGACCGTGTCCCACGGATCGAGGGCAGGCAGTCGGCGGCTGCGCACGATGGTGAGCAGCAGACGAAGATAAAGGTTCATGGAACGGTCACTCTAGTACAACGGCTCCGGTAAGCGGCATCCTATCCGCACTGTAGGCTGTGCGCAGGACGTTCACCGAGGAGACCCATGGAAATCATCACCGCCGTATTCGATGCTGTCGTCGGCTGGATCATCACCACAATCACCAACGCCATCGACTTGCTCTGGCCCACCGTCAACTGCGATGAGCGGGAGCACCCGGCCGACCACTACCCCGGCGGGACCTGGCCGGACGGTTCCCCCATCCCCGAGGGCATCACCTGCGGAAGCCCCGATCACTGGACGGACCCTGCGGACTAGGGGTACTTCCCGGGAGGGGGAAGCCGGACAGGAATGACGAAACCCCCTCTGGTTCTGGCCGGAGGGGGTTTCTACGTGGAGGGAATGACGGGAATCGAACCCGCGTCTTCAGCTTGGAAGGCTGAGGTATTAGCCACTATACGACATTCCCCTTGTTCCGCCGACGACGATACACCACCTTCGCCTGACGCGGAAAACCGGCAGGCTACAGTCCCTTGAAACCGGAGGGACGCGGCACATTACGCAGATTCGACTTCGCCAGGTCGAACATCTTGCCCACTCCACCTTCCAGCACCGTGCGCGTCGCCGCACGGGTGAAGCCAGCGACCTGCTCCAGGGAGATCTCCGGTGGGATGGACAGCGCATTCGGGTCGGTGACCACGTCCACCACCGCCGGACCGTCATAGGCCAGCGCCTCGGCGAGAACCGGCCTGACGTCCTCCGGATCCTCGATGCGGAACGCCTTGATCCCGCATGCTTCGGCGATGTCGGCGTAGTTGACCTTCTCGTGGTCGGTACCGAAGTCCGGCATTCCCGCGACCAGCATCTCCAGCTTGACCATGCCGAGGGTCGAGTTGTTGTAGACGATTGCCTTCAGCGGCACCTGGTGCAGTTTCATGGTCAGCAACTCCCCCATGAGCATGCCCAGGCCGCCGTCACCGCACATGGCGATGACCTGCCGCTGACCTTCCACCGCTTCTGCGGCACCGATGGCCTGCGGCAAGGCGTTCGCCATCGTCCCGTGGCGGAAGGACGCCAGCAGTTTCCGCTGTCCGGTGGGAGTGATGTAGCGCGCGTGCCAGACATTGCACATGCCGGTGTCCGCGGTGAACACCGCGTCGTCGTCCGCGAGCTCGTCGAGAACGTAGGTGACATGCTCTGGATGCAGCGGCACCTGGTTCTCGATGTTCTGTGTGTATGCGTCGATGACGTGGCGGAGGTTGGCCTCCTGCTTCTTGAGCATCGTCTCCAGGAAGCTCGCGTCTTGCTTTGTGTCGATCATCGGCAGCAGGTCGTCGATGGTCGCAGCGACATCACCGGTCACCGGGTAGCTCACGTTCGTGCGCCGACCGATGTTGCCGCCCTTGTTGTCGACCTGGGCGGTGGGAGTGGTGCGGGGCAGGAACTCGGTGTACGGGAAGTCGGTACCCAGCAGGATCAACAGGTCCGCCTCGTCGAAGGCCTCGGAGCAGGCGCCGTAGCCGAGCAGTCCGGACATGCCGACATCGAAGGGGTTGTCGTAGTGCAGGTACTCCTTGCCGCCGTAGGCGTGGCCCACGGGTGCCTTGATCTTCTCCGCCAGGGCGAAGACCTGGTCCCGGGCGTCCTTGCAACCGGCACCGCCGAAGATGGTGACCTTGCCGGCCTTGTTGATCGCCTCAGCCAGGTCCGCGACCTCACGCGAAGACGGGTGGACGACCGGAGGGTCCGTCGCGATCCGGGACTTCAGCTGTGGCGATTCCACTGCGTTGTCGCCGGCAATGTCGCCGGGAACGACAAGAACCGAGACGCCGTTGCCCGCCATCGTGGACTGGATGGCGTGGTGCAGGATCATCGCCCCCTGTGCCGCGGAGTTCACCATCTCGCAGTATCCCGAACACTCGGAGAAGAGCGCCTCGGGGTGGGTCTCCTGGAAGTAGTGGGATCCGATGAACTGGGAGGGGATGTGACTGGCGATGGCCAGCACCTTCCCTCCGTTCCGGTGGGAGTCGTACAACCCCTGGACCAGGTGGGTGTTACCGGGCCCGCATGATCCGGCACAGACCGCGAGATTGCCGGTCACCAGGGACTCTGCCCCGGCGGCGAAGGCGGCGGCTTCCTCATTGCGGACATGGAACCATTCGATACTGCTTCGCTTGACGGCGTCAACGACCGGGTTGAGGCTGTCGCCGACGAGTCCGAAGATACGCCGGACGCCCTGTGCCTCCAGGGCGTCGACGAGTTGTTCTGCGTAAGTGCGTGCCATGAGGTTCGCTCCTGACCAAGGTGTGCCCGAGGTGTGCCCGAGATGTTCAATCGGACGGTGTCCGTGTACCCCTACCGAGGGTAGGCCTCCTCGCCTGTCACTGCATGACACCGTCCCGATGCCCCGACAGCACCAGCACAAGCTAATACCACAATAAATAGTTGCATATTACTAATAGGGGTATTTTCAGTGGGTCAGATCACATGGAGCGAATCTTACCTGGTGTTTTACCGGTGACAGCCGGTGACGTATCGCAGTTTCCAGAGCAGTAAGTACGGTTAAGGCATGCGCCCGACCATCATTGACTCAGACAGCGGACGGCCCCTGTGGACCGCCGCGCAGTGTGCGGAGTACTCCGGCACCGCCCGCGGAACGTTCACCAGCTACGCCGGCCGTGGCCGCGCCCCCGAGCCGGTGACGAAGTACCAGGGCCTTACTCTGTGGGATTCCGAAGCCGTGAAGGGTTGGCATGAATCGCGCCAACAGCGCGGCGGCTTCACCACCCGAGCCGGCGAAGCGTCCTGACCGCCCACCCCATCCCTCCCCTAGAAACGACAGGGCCCGGAGACCGAGGTCTCCGGGCCCTGTCCCATGCCTGCACGCACCTGCACCACAGGTGAGTGCGCCGCAGGTTGATACGTTAAGCGGACGGCAGCTCGGGAGTTTCCCCGGTCTGCTCGTACTCCCCCAGGATGTCGATGCGGCGCTGGTGACGCTCAGCACCCGACCACGGCTGGGAAATGAAGGCGTCGACGATCTCCAGGACCTCGGACTCGGAGTGCATGCGGCCACCGATCCCGACCAGCTGGGCGTTGTTGTGCTCGCGGGCCAGCTTGGCGGTCTCCACCGACCAGGCCAGGGCGCAGCGGGCACCGACGACCTTGTTCGCGGCGATCTGCTCGCCGTTGCCGGACCCGCCGAGGACGATACCGAGCGAACCCGGGTCATCCACGGTCTTGCGGGCCGCTTCAATGCAGAACGCGGGGTAGTCGTCTTCCGGATCGAAGGTGTGCGCACCGCAGTCGACAACCTCGAGACCCTTGTCCCGGAGGTGGTCGGCGATGAGATTCTTCATCTCGAATCCAGCATGGTCAGCACCAAGGTAAATACGCATGTCGGTCAGTTTATCCGAGGTCGGCCACCCGTAGGTCAAGCTGGTGAACTTTTTCCGGCACAACGTCCGGCAGGACATCCTACCCGAAAAAGCCGGGTGGGGTCGGTGCGCACTGCTGCGCACTGACCCCACCCGACGTGGACGACCATGTTACCGGTCAGCGATCGGCAACCGATCCGATCAGACTGATGGTGTCCGTCGGGATCTCGTCGAT